>JAOUNV010000249.1 GCA_029880775.1 Nitrospinota bacterium
GGCCTGGTCAATTTCGCCATGGCCATGACCTTTCTTTTCTCCCAGGCCAAGCTGGCAATGAGGATTTTCTTTTTCTCCCTGGTCCATCTGCCGGCGCTCTATCTTCTGCTTTTGCTCGATCTGACCATATAACACAGGCAAGTATCCATGAGCGACGAGGAGAAAAAGTTTTTCATAAGCCAGCGGACACTGGTTATCATCATTATTGTATTCGTGTTCCTGATGTTCTCCGGCATCATCATCAAGACCGTTATATCCGGCCACGTATAAACCGGCGCCAAGGCAGGTTTTCCAGAAAACAGATTCCCTCGGTCAAACATATTTCTCCGCCGCCATGCGCGGATCACGGTCCCAAAGTGATAAAATGACGCAATAAACGGATATTCCCAATCTATGGACCAAGTGGATAAAAGCCAGGATCTTTTCGGGGAGGACTCCGCCCCACGCCCTCTGGCGGACAGGATGCGCCCCGCCACCATGGAACAGTTCCTGGGGCAGGAGCGGCTCACAGCGCCTGGCAAGCCATTGCGCCAGCTTATCGACTCAGGCAAGATTCCATCCATCATCTTCTGGGGGCCTCCCGGCTCCGGTAAAACAACTCTGGCCAGGCTCATCGCCGCCAGCCAGGAGGCCAAGTTCGTGGAGGTCTCCGCCGTGGCCGCCGGGGTGGCGGACCTTCGCGCAGCCGTGGATCTGGCGCTGAGGCAATGGCGTGGTTACAAACGAAAAACAATCCTGTTTATCGACGAGATACATCGCTTCAACAAGGCCCAGCAGGACGCCATCCTGCCCCGGGTGGAGGATGGCACGGTGACAGTGATCGGCGCCACTACGGAAAATCCCGCCTTTGAGGTGATCCCGGCGTTGCGCTCCCGTATGAGAATCTTCAAGCTGGATCAGCTGAGCTTTCACGATACGCGGGAAATGGTTCTGCGCGCAGCCCGCGACCCTGACCGGGGGCTGGGAGCCCTGCAGCTGGGGGCCAAGGGGGGGGAGATAGAAGAGACCGTGGCCGACAGGATCGCGCAAATCTCCGGCGGTGATGGACGGGTGGCGCTAAACCTGCTGGAGGCTGCGGCCCATGCGGCGGGCCAGGCGCCGATCACCCTGGAGCTGGTGGATGAGCTGGCCCGTGACACCGCCATACTGTTCGACAAAATGGGGCAGGAGCATTTCGACCACGCCTCGGCGTTTCAGAAGTCGTTGCGCGGGTCCGACCCGGACGCGGCCATATACTGGTTAGCCAAGATGATCGCCGGGGGGGAGGATCCCCGGTTCATCGCCCGCAGGCTGATGGTGACCGCATCGGAAGATGTGGGGCTGGCGGACCCCACAGCGCTGATGATTGCTGTGGCGGCGGCGGACGCGGTGGAGCGGCTGGGAATGCCGGAGGGGAGGATACCACTGGCCCATGCGGTGATTCATGTGGCCACCGCGCCGAAGAGCAATTCGGCATACACCGCCATCGATGGGGCGCTGGCCGATATCCAGAAGGAGGGAAAAGCTTTGCCGCCTCCAGACCACCTGAAAGACACACACTATAAAGCCGCTAAGGGATTCGGTTTTGGGCAGGGGTATAAATATCCCCATGACTTCGCCGATGGATGGGTGGAGCAGGAGTATATGCCGGAGGAATTGAAAGGGAAGCGCTATTACACGCCCCTGGATAGGGGACGGGAATCGGCCATCCGGGAGAGAATGGCGCAGAAGAAGAAGGGGAAAAAAAGCGCCCCCTGAGGTTCATCGAGGCGGTCTATAACCGAAGGCAGTCCCACTCCAGGATCGGTTACTTGCCGTCCCCGCATCAACCTCCAGGCCTCTGCGGTGAGCCAGGTTACATTCACACATCCATTTTCAGAAGCGTACTCATTTTCAGCAGATGCTTCCACTCCTCCGCCGCCAGCGCCTGAAAAAACTTCGTGGTTTTATCATCTTTGGCTTCCCTGGCAAGCTTGGTATACAGGTCATAGGAGTTTGCCTCCACACCCATGGAAAACTCCAATATGTCGTCCATGGTGGCGCTCTTGGCCCATTCCTTTGCGTCGGACAGTTTCACGCCCCCTTCCAGGCAGCATCCTTCGCCCCGATATTTGGAAGTGGCTCCGGCGATATCCTGGCCCGCCAGGTTGTTGTATATCTCCCGGATAGAGTCCATATGCCCTTTCTCCGACCCGGCCAACTCCTCCAGCACCGCCCTGGCTTCACCAGGATCCAATTCATCGAGTATAAAGCGGTAGAACGCGGCCGACCCCTCCTCCATGGCCCATGAGGCGGCCACCACCTCATCGAAGGGCGCTCCTGGCGAGAGGAACACCATCCCGGCGCCAAGGCCGCCTGTGGCCACCAGCCCGTCCCAGGCGAACATTCCTCCATCCACGTTGTAGACTTCCTTGAAGCCGGAGCTGAGCAGCATGCCTCCCGCAGCGGCGCTGCGGTTGCCGGAACGACAATAGACAAAGATCTTCTTGCTCTTGTCCAGTTCGCCCATACGTTGCGGTATCTCCCCCAGGGGGATCAGGACAGAGCCTGGGATTCGAGAATGCTGGTTCTCCTCCGGCTGGCGCACATCCAGCACCAGGATTTCATCTCTGTGAGGGCCATTCATCTCCTCGCGAAGTTTATCCACACGTACAGTCGGTGTCGGCTTGAAAAAATCCATCAGGCTCATTAACTATCACTCCTTGCATTCATTATATTCATCGGCATAGGCCGCATATTCACACCCTAATAGAGATGACGATAGTGGCGTAATGATTCGGAAAGTTGCGCATCTCCTGAAACATGATGAACCGATCATGGTGAGGCGTACAGTGTGGCTAAACGTGGACGCATATTCGACGAGCGTATCGGCTTTCCGAAGAAACGCTCATTTGGCGGTGGAATCTATCGCCCTAACCGGTTTGGCCGCGGACCGCCCGCTCCGAAAATCGTCCTTCCAGGTCCACTCTCCCCTCCACCACGTCTTCTATGGAAATGGAGAAGAGAAGATCGTTGAAATGCTGGCACAGCTTTGCCCATAAAGCCTGGGTGACGCAGTCTTTAGACTTGGAGCATGGCTTTTCCAGCAGGCTTTTTTCATCGGCGCATTCGGTGATGATAAGGCTTTCGTCCACTGCGGTGAAAATATCGCCGATGGTTATGTCCGCCGGGCTTTTGGCCAGATAATATCCCCCACCGGGGCCACGGACCGACTTTACCAGGTTAGCCTTTCGCAACTTCACGAAAAGCTGTTCCAGGTAGTTTTGGCTGAGCCCCTGCCGTTCAGCTATCATCCCCAGCGGCACGGGAGCCTCTTTTTGGCAGATGGTCATGTCCACCATGGCCTGCACCGCGTAATGGCCCTTGGTGGATATCCTCATGGCGCCATCACTCTATGACATCCCGTTCGATGGGGTCCACGCGCATGCCGTCATTTTTCATCGCGTCTATGGCCGCATCCACCGCCTCCAGCTCGCCGGAGATTTCCATCTCCACCGTCCCCTGTTCCCCGGTGATGCGGGCTTGTCGTATGTTCAGCACCACATCGTGGTTTTTTATGATCCTGCTGTATATCGGTTCAGCGATCTTCTCCTGCGGTATAAGCACCCGCACCCGCATGGAGGCGGTCCTCTCCGGTCCTTCAGAGTCCAACACAGAGCGATCCCCCTCGCGAACAAGGGCGCCACGGCACTTTAACTCCAGGATGGCCGCGTCCACATTCTGAGTGGGACCGGCCAGGCTGAGGACCAGCCACCCGGCCGAGTGGGTCACCGAGGCTTTGTACACCACCGGCTCCAAATCATGGCGTTTGGCCAGAGAATAGAGCACCGGCTCCCGGACCAGGTCTACCGGAAATGTAATGGAAAAATATCTGTCGCCCATCGTCTACTTCTTTTTAATTATGAATTCCCAGTCAGTATCGTTGAACTTGTGGGGCCAGAGAATCAGCTCATGTCCCTCGTTCTCCGCGCTGCGGGGCACATTTTTGGTGGCCGGCTCATGGTCCACCACCACCCGGAGCACCTCGCCCGATTCCATCGACTCCAGCTGAAGCTTGGTTTTCACAAAAGTAAAGGGGCACACTTCCCCTTTGATGTTCAGTTCCCGGTCAGGCTTGATGGACATGTTTTCCTCCAATTGCCCTCAAAGGGTTATTATTTTCTGATGAGCGGCC
>JAOUNV010000250.1 GCA_029880775.1 Nitrospinota bacterium
GGGCGCCCAGGGAACCATGCTTGATATCGATCAGGGTACATATCCATTTGTCACATCCTCCACCTGTGTCTCCGGTGGCGCCTGCACGGGGCTGGGAATACCGCCATCTTCCATAACAGAGGTGCTGGGCGTGATGAAGGCATACACCACCCGCGTGGGTGAGGGGCCTTTCCCCACGGAGATCGAAGGGCAGGAAGGCGAAAATCTGCGCGCAGCCGGAGGCGAATTCGGCGCCACCACCGGCAGGCCGAGGCGATGCGGCTGGCTGGACGGAGTGGTGGGGCGTTATGCGGTAGCGGTCAACGGCGTGAACTCCATTGCGTTGACCAAAATGGATGTGCTGGACGAGATGCCGGAGATCCGCATTTGCGTGGCATACGAGCTGGACGGGGAGCGGCTGGAGAATATGCCGGCGAACATCGCCGACATGGCCCGGGTGACTCCTGTTTATGAAACCGTGAAGGGATGGATGAGCCGCACTGCGGGCGCGTCGAAATATAGCGATCTGCCGGATGGCGCCAAACGGTATATCGACCGGGTGGAGGAGTTGGTCCAGGCGAAGGTCTCCATAGTCTCCACCGGGGAAGCCCGCGCCGCCACTATCGTGCGGTGAGCAGGCAGGCTGGGTAGTATAACGCCATGTCGGCCGATTCCCACTGCCATCTGAACGATCCCGCTTTTGGCGAGGACCGGAGCGAGGCCGCCCAGCGCGCCCGGGACGCAGGTGTGGGGCCGATCCTGAACATAGGTTACGACCCGGCCACCTCCGAAGCTGCCATCGAACTGGCGGAGCGCCATGGCGATATGTACGCTTCCGTGGGGCTCCACCCGCACCACGCCTCCATGATGTCGCCCCAACTGGCCGCTGAAATGGAAAATATGGTCGCCCATAAAAAGGTGGTGGCCATAGGGGAGACTGGGCTGGACTATTACCGGGATCGCTCACCGCGAGACAAACAGGCGGAGTCTTTTAAAATCCAATTGGCCCTTGCCCGGAAGGTGGACAAGCCGATAGTGATCCACTGTCGCGACGCCATGGAAGATTGCCTGGCCCTGTTGCGCGACGAGGGGATACCGAAAGCCGGTGGGGTGATGCATTGCTTTGCCGGGACGGAGGCTGACGCTAAGGCGGCGATGGATATAGGGCTGTATATCTCATTTGCCGGGAATATCACATACCCGAAAGCCCAGAACCTGCGTGATGTGATAAAGACGATCCCCGCCCACCGCATTCTGCTGGAGACCGACGCGCCGTATCTCTCCCCCCAAAAGAAAAGGGGAAAGCGCAACGAACCGGCCTATCTGCCGATGATAGTGGCCATGGCCGCGGAGGCCAGGGGGGTGACGGAGGAGGATATGGGGCGAGTATCCGTGTCGAACTTCAACACCCTCTTCCTGCGGGGCGCCACCGCCTCCCAGGGTGAGATCACCTACAAGATCAGAGACTCGCTGTACATAAATGTCACCCGGGAATGCACCAATGAATGCGGATTCTGCGTCCGGTTCTTCTCCGACACACTGCAGGGGCACAACCTGCGTATTGATCACGATCCCACCGCCGAAGAGATGATCGCGGGAATCGGTGACCCGGCGGATCACTCCGAAATTGTGTTCTGCGGATATGGAGAACCCACGCTACGGCTGGACAGGATAAAGGAAGTGGCTCGATGGGTGAAAGAGCGCGGCGGCAGGACGCGGCTGGACACCAACGGCCATGGAAGCCATATCGCCGGGCACGATATAGCGCCGGAGCTTGTGGGGCTGATCGATGTAGTGTCGGTGAGCCTGAACGCCCAGGACGCCGGGACGTATGACGAGATATGTCTTCCGCTGATCCCGGACGCATGGATCAAGGTGATCGCGTTCATCAAAAGCGCCAGGGACTCGGGGCTGGATGTCACGGCCTCTGTGGTGCCTGTGCCGGAGAAGGTGGACGTGGAGGCGTGCCGGAAGCTGGTCGAGGGTGATCTGGGGGTCAAGTTTCGCGTGCGGGCGTATAACCTGCCTGGGTAGGGCGCCTGTTTAGCCTTAAGTCAGCTTGCCCAGGATTTCGGCGGCGTAATCTATCGGCGACTGGGGCGCCTTTTCGGCGGGTAGGATGATCACCAGCAGCTTTCTGGGCCCCACTTTACCGCCAAACTCCACTACCGGCCTTTCCAGCTTCACACCATAGCGTGGGGCGAACCACCCTTTCACGGTCCTGGCCGTCCATCCGGCGCCACGCCAAGCCATCAGGAATCGTTTTCCATTTCGGCTCAACAAAGCCATATCGCCCTTGAGCCCCTTGACGGAAAATCCCTCCGCCACATGGTATGAAATGGTGATCGACTTTATCCCGCTTCCGGTCACGGTGTCCTCCACGATCATGGCGCTATGCCTCTTGTCCAGGATGATGGTCCTTTTCACCGGCGCAGGGGGGGTCAGCCTGTGGTAGCCGGTGTGGGATCCGGTAAAAAGGTCGAAGCCGTTCCCCGGCTCCCAGTTGTAAAGGAAAGGTCTGGTGGGCTCGGCCGGGCTCCCCGGTGGGGGATTGATCTCCTCCCCATTTACCATGACGGTGGAGTGGGACGCGGTTTTGCTGAATGTACCGCGCCACTTGGCCGATGGCGTGTATTCGTAGGCGCCGCTGTCGGTGATAACAGGGCTCCCGTCCAGGTATGCTTCAAAGGAGAGCAGGTCGTTGTGGCCATGGCCGCCCACGCCTGGCGGCCCGCAGTTTATGAACAGGTGATCCGCCTTGCTCTTCATCACAAAAATTCCACCATCGCGGAACGAGGCTGATCGCGGCTCCGATATCAGGGAAAAAGACTCCGGCAGCTTGTGAGCCATGTCGGGGCCCAATATCCAGAACACCTCGTCCCTGGGGCCGCTGAATCCGGCGCAGAGGCCACCATCGTCGAACATCAGCCCTATTATACCAGGCAGGTATCGATGGTCGCGGACTTGTGAGAAGCGGAACGGAAGCGCTCTTGCGCCGTCCCCGTCACCTTGCAGGGGGCATTGCCCGTCCGGTCGACTGTAGGCCTGAATATACGCCCCCATTTTCCGTAGCCTGGACTTGTACACCTCCGGGATGGCCATGCCGAGCCTATGCCGATATAGGGCCGAGTGCAGGAAAAGCTCCGAAACCAGGCGGTGGTATGAAGTGGAGGACTCCTGGCTCACACCGTCTTCATGGGTTTGGAGGATGATCTCATGCTCCATCGCCCGCCAGCCTGCTTGCTCCCACCGCGCTGGCGCCTGGCCCCTGCCAAAGAAGAGACCGGCGAACAGGAGCCCCGCCGAGCAGGCCAGATATTGGATGGGGCTCATGGACTCTTTGTCCAGGCGCCGTTCAATAAACTCCCCATGGGAATAGAACGCCCGAAGAAATTTGGCGCTAAATCCCCCATATCGCCAAGACTCGTTTCCTCCCATGGCGTGGAACAGCCAGCTCCAGGTGAACACACGCATGGCCGCCTCCATGGCGGAGTCCCAGTTCACTGTGGCGCCGTATGGGTTATGGTCGATCCAGTCCTCTATGTAATCCCTGGCAGCCGCTGCATAGCGCTCCTCCCCGGTCAATAAAAAAGCCTGACCCAGGGGGATGAGCCACTGTTGGCGGGAAAGCTCCCATGGGCCCTTCACATCGCCCGGGCAAGCCGGGTCCGATTCAGCGACTTTTCTGAACCGGCCTTTGGGAAAGTGATGGCCGCTTTTTAAATCGGCGCTCCAACCCACCGGCTCGTCCAGCAGGGCGGGGCCGCAACCGAGAAGGTCTATCTTGCGGGTCAATGCGTCACCCGCCCCGGACATGATCGCCGAAACGCCAGTGGGGGAGGCAGCTTTGTATTGCGCCGCCTGGGCGGGGGATTTCATAGCGGGGTAGGGGCGCTCAAGCAGGGAGTCCCACAGATCATCGATCGACTTTGCCGCCATGGCGCCGGCCAGCTTGGGGCCGGAGAGCCGCCATGCGCGCAAAGCCCCCAGGAACCTGTCTGCTTTATCGCGGGCTCTCCAGATTATGCGTCTCTGGGTATTATCGGTCATTATGATTAGTATCGCTCTCCGTTTTGTCGTTGCTCGCCCCGCGGTATGCGATGGCTCGGCATGCCCTTCCATCTGGCGGGTTTCATGGGAATTTAGTTTCCCTGTCCCCCCT
>JAOUNV010000035.1 GCA_029880775.1 Nitrospinota bacterium
TCCTTCATCCGCGCCCCAGCCCAGCGGTTGGCGGCTTTTCCCCTGCGGGGCGTATATTCCACCGTGGCCACATTGATGCGCTCGCCGATCTGGCCGTTCATCTCTTCGGCGAACAGACGGTCGTCCTCTTTTTCCTGGTCCAGGCGTTTGTTTGAGATGATGACGATCATGAGCCGGTCGCTCTCATTTTTTCGGCGCGCCGCAGCACGATCAGGGTGATTTCCTTTGGCGAACCGAGGCGCAGCGGCGGCCCCCAATACACAGAGCCTCGACTTAGGTAAACCCACATCCCCTCGTACTTACTCAGGCCGGGGGCCACCGGATGGACAAAACGGACGATTATGCTCCATGGAAAATATTGCCCGCCATGGGTATGGCCAGAGAGCTGAAGATCCACCTGGCCAGTGGCGGCCACGGCAACAACAGAGCGGGGCTGATGGGCCAGCATAAGGGTGAAATCCCGTTTTGGGGCGCCTGTCAGCGCCTTTGCCGGGTCCGACTTATGGCCCGGCGCACTCCCACCCGCGCTGTAATCGGTGATCCCCGCCACCAGCAGCCGGGCGCCGTTGTGCTCCACCAGCCTATGTTCGTTGTTCAGCGCCACTGCGCCGGTATTTTCCACAACCTTCAGCCATCCCTTCAGGTCCCAGTAATATTCATGATTGCCGGTGACGAAGAACACCCCGAGCTTTGCTTTCAGCCCACTCAGCGGCTCGGCGTCCTTTCCCATCTCCTCCACTGTGGCGTCCGCCAGATCACCGGTGTGGGCCACAATATCCGGCTCCAGCTCGTTGACACGCCGCACTATATCCGCCACCGTATCGCCATGCACGGTGGGGCTTATATGAATATCGCTGATAAGGGCGATCTTCAACCCATCCAGCCCCTCGGCCAGCCCCTCCACTGGCGTCTCCACAACCTTCACCTGGGGCGCAATGCCCGCCTGGTACATCCCCATCAGCACCAGAGCCAGGGTGATGGCCATCACCCCCATATTCATCTGGTGGGTAACTTGCCTCTGTCTATGTTTCTCATCAGGCGCCCCCACGCTCCCTTGTTGTGAGTTCAGCGAGGAATAGGTACCCATTTTCGTCCATGACCACATGACAACATCCTTTGTCATCAACAGCGGAAAGATGGTGGTGACATAACCAAACATGATGAAGGTGAACCAGAACAGTGGAACATACCAGAAAGGCTTTGGGCTGCCCAGCCGCATGGAAAATACGAGAGGAACCATGACATACGAGGCCAGAACCAGAAACCATGCCGCAAGCTTCGGCAAAAGGTCCAGCCCCATGGGAGTGATGATCCTGTGGCCGACGTAGATGTGGATGACCATCCAGACACCGAGCGCTACAATATAAAACATATTCTAATTGTCTTACGCCAGCGCCCCGGATTCAAGAGATTCCGTCCCGCGAACTCCACTCGTCCCCCTCACGCTGTGGCTGATACGGAGGAAACCGCCCCATCGGGTGTTGAATGAATTGCAAAGGAATTTCGATGGAAGGTTCATGTTTTGTTCAATGAATCCGCCAGAATAGAAATCCTTAATCGCGCTTGGTTCATGATGGGTATAAAATAGCGATGGTGGGCATTCTGGGGCCTGGCTGCAGGTAGTATTCTATTTCGTTCACATACAATTGGTTACACCAGCTTTCAGGCCTTGGGGGTGGGTGGATGGTGATATGATGAGCCAAGCTGGTAGATTAACTGTGTTCGGTTCATGTTTTACACAATATGGATGGTGATTGGTATATAATTTGCTTTTATTCCGTGTTTATCCTTTTTAAGCCCAAAATCTATTCGTAAATCATTCATAAGGGAGTATCGATGTTTCGGAATATTCTGGTTATGCTGGATAACTCTGATTATTCGATGTGGGCCGTAGACCGCTCGATCGATTTCGCCAAGACCTTCGATGGCAAGCTGGTGGGGGCGCATGTCTACGCCGCCAAGCTGCACGAACAAAGGTTTGTTCAAATGGAGCCTGGCCTGCCCGCCGAATACCAGGAGCCTGCCAAGCTGCAGGAGCAGAGGGATATCCACGGCGAGTTGATAGAAAAAGGCCTCAAGATCATATCAGACTCCTATCTGGACGTATTCAACGCCAAATGCAGCGAGGAGGGAATCGGTTGCGATGGCAAGACCATGGAGGGGCGCAACTACGCCGAACTGGTCAAGGACATCTCCGCCAGTGAATACGACCTGGTGGCCATGGGCGCCAAGGGGCTGGGCGAAGTTCCCACCACCCAGATCGGCAGCGTTTGCGAGAGGGTCACCCGTAGGATCAATGTCGATTCCCTGATTATGAAGGCCCCCATGCAGCTAAAAGGCGGGCATGTGGTGGTGGGTATAGACGGCAGTGAACAGTCGTTCGCCGCCATGCGCGCCGCCATCGCCATGGGAAAGCATCTGGGCGCCAAGATCACCGCCATCACGGTGTTCGATCCAGACTTTCACTACAAAGCGTTCGACAGCATCGCCAAGGTTCTTTCCGAAGAAGCGGGCAAGCTGTTCCGGTTTGAGCAGCAGGAGAAGCTGCACAACGAGATCATAGACTCCGGCCTGGAGAAAATATACCGCGACCACCTGGAGCAGGCCCTGGAAATGGCCCGCCATGAGGGGGTGGAAGTGGAGCCGGTGGTGCTGGCCGGAAAGCCATACGATATGATTTTGCAATGGCTCGACAGCAAGGAGATCGCCCTTCTATTGCTGGGCAAGATCGGTGTCCATGGCCAGGACGAGCTGGATATAGGCTCCAACTCCGAGAACCTGCTGCGCAACGCCAGGTGCAACGTTATGCTGGTCAGCCGCAAGGTGAAGCCAGGCGGCGACGGCGCGGGAAATCTGGCGGAGGAGGAGCCCATGGATTGGGACGCAGAAGCTATTGAGCTGCTGGAGCGTGTGCCAGGATTCGTTCGCAACATGGTGCGCGGACATATGGAAGCCCAGGCTCGCAAAGCCGGCGACTCCAGAATCACAGCCCAGATGATGAAAGACGCCCGCGGCAAAATGGGAATGTGACATGACATTCGTTCCATACGCGGTATCCTGGAATATCACCTCCCGCTGCAACCTTAATTGCCAGCATTGCTATATAGACGCGCATGGCCGCATGACCGGTAGCGATGGCGAACTTTCCACTCAGAGGGCGCTGGAGATTCTGGAGGAGATCGCGTCGCTGAATCCTGGCGCCGTCTTGATCCTCACAGGCGGAGAACCGATGGCCCGGCCTGATATTTACGATCTGATTATAAAAGCTTCCAGCTTGGGGATGATGCCTGTGCTCGGTTCCAACGGCACCATGATCTCCCGCAAGACGGCGCTTAAGCTAAAGGATTGCGGGCTCAACGGTATCGGTGTGAGCATAGACTCTCTGGACCCGCAAATCCACGATAATTTCCGCGGGAGGCCAGGCGCCCTAGCGGAGGCTATGGCTGGGCTGGCCGCCGCCCGCGACGCGGGAATCCCCGTCCAGGTGCAGACCACTCCCACCACCGTGAACCTCGACGAGATACCGACGATCGCCAAATGGGCTCATGAGCTGGGCGCGAAAGTGTTCAACATCTTCTTTCTGGTGTGCACCGGTCGAGGGGAGAAGATGGCCGATATCACTCCGGAGGAATATGAAAAGATCCTCAAATGGGCCGCCGATAATCGCGACACTTACCCCGGCATGATGATCCGCCCCAAATGCGCGCCCCATTTCAAACGGATCCTGCACCAGGAGAACCCGGAGAACGATCTGCTGAAGACATACATAGCCGCCTGCCGCGCCGGAACTCAATACTGCCGTATCGACCCGAACGGAAGAGTCACCCCCTGCCCTTACATGGAAAACTCCGTGGGGGACCTGACCACCTCCAGCTTCCAGGATATCTGGAACAACTCCCCAGATCTGGCCCGGTATCGCCAGCCGGAGTATGAGGGAAAGTGTGGCGACTGCCAATACCGTCTGCTGTGCGGCGGGTGCCGCGCCAGGGCCATGGCCACCACAGGCAATGACATGGGGGAGGACCAATGGTGCGTCTATGAGCCGGAAGGAAAAGAAGAGGCGATAGAGAACATAGATACCCAATCAAAATTCGGCGGTTCGGACGAGTCCGACGCAAAGTGGAGCGCGGAGGCGCTGGCGAGGTTGGAGAATATCCCTTTCTTCGCCAGGTCCATCGTGAAGCTGGGCGTGGAGAAATACGCCGCCGCCAACGGAGTGGATACCATAACTCCGGAGACCATGAGCGCTGCGGCCCCATCGCCTCAGGCGAGGTTTGGCATGATGACACCCAAGGAAAGGACGGAGGCCGCCCCGGTCACTCCTCCAAAGCCGGTAATTGAGAACTCCAGTCCGGCGCCTAACGGATCATCGGGCGCAAAAGATGAGAAATCAAAAGAAGCTATCCTCTGGGATGAGGAGGCCCGCGCCAGAGTGGAGAACGCGCCAGACTTCGTCCGGCCCGGTATATTGAAGCTGATGCAGCGACGAGCCAGGGCTCGGGGAATGGAGAGGATCACCACGGAGTTTTTGACCGAGATCAGGGACGAGTCTATGATGCTGGTCACCCGCCGCATGAAGGATATGGGATTCGAGGGGCTGGACATGACCGCATGGGACAAGGCCAAGGATAAATTCTCAAAGAATGGACACAAGATAAACGTCATCGACTCTATAAAATCCTTTCTGGACAAACGGCCAGACAAGAACAGCGCCATCATGGAAAAGTTCGGCTCTTTCTTCGCCGATGATGTGGGGGAAGCCCTGGGATGGACCGAGGGGGCGCGCCTGCGCCTGGAGAAAGCGCCCTCCTTTGCGCGTGGTTTCGCCAAGAAACAGGTGGAGAAATACGCTCGCGAAAACGGCTATAAATACGTGACGGAACAGGCGCTGACCGAAGCTATGGAGAAATCACCCTTCGGAGGAATGGGCGGAGGACCACCCGGCAAATAAAACAGGTTTGCCAGGCCAGGCCATCAGGTCGAGCTTGTAATGACATACCTCAAGACCCCTCCTGCGCTGTCACTCCCGCCCCGCCTCTTCCAGAGTATCGATCATTTGCTGGTGGATAAGCCTGTTGGAAGCCACCACGGCGGGCTTGTATACGGAGAAGGATCCGCCCAGATCGCTGGAGACCATGCCGCCAGCTTCCGCCACTATCAACGCGCCAGCCGCCATGTCCCAAGGTTTGAGATGGAACTCCCAGAACCCATCCAGACGACCGGAGGCCACATAGCACAGGTCCAGAGCCGCCGCCCCTGGTCGTCGGATTGCCTGGGCTCGCATGGCGAACGCGGAGAACTGGGTCAGGTTGTTCAGCACTTCGGTCCTGATAGTGTATGGAAATCCGGTGGCCAGCAAGCTGTCGGCCAGTTGGGGCGTAGTGGAGACATGGATAGGTTTGTCATTTAGCCAGGCGCCGCCACCCAGGGAGGCGTGGAACATCTCGTCGCGCACAGGGTCGTACACAGCGCCCACCACCACGGCCCCGTCCGCCTCCATAGCCACCGATGAGCAGTACATGGGAAATCCGTGCGCGAAGTTCACCGTCCCGTCCAGCGGATCTATTATCCAGCGTCTATTCCCGCTGGCGGCCGCGTATTCCCCTTTCTCCTCAGCCAGGGCGCCATGATCCGGAAACACCTCTTTTATTGCGGCGATGATCGCTTCCTCACACTTTATATCCACTTCGGTCACCAGGTCGGTGCGGGTTTTCTTGCTGGAGACATCAAAGTTTTTGCCGGTATAGTCTCGCTGTATCCCGCCTGCCAGCCGGGCGGCGAAGATGGCTGTCTTTAGAGCCAGATCCAATTCCTTCATATCTTCCTTTCGATCCATCCCCCCCCCACCACGTATTCCCCATGATAAACCACCACCGCCTGCCCCGGCGTGATGGAAAGCTGAGGTTCATTAAACTCCACAGTGAACTGGCCACCGCTCTTTATGGTGACGGCGGCTTGGCTATCCTGGCTTCTTGATCTTATTTTAGCAGTCAACTCCAGGTCGGCAAACTCCTCCGGGGGGATATACCAGTTGGCGCCGGAGGCCAAGAGCGAGGTGGAATAGAGGTCATCCTTGCCCCCCACCACCAGGCGGTTGGCCGAAGGGTCCACCTGCAAAACATATGTCGGCTTCGGCGAGGCGATGCCCAATCCGCGGCGCTGACCCACTGTGTAGTCTATATACCCTGTATGTCGGCCCACCACCGCTCCGGATAGATCCACGATATCCCCATTGCCGACCTTTTGGGCGCCAGGCAAGCCCCGGATGAAGGATTTGTAATCGTTATCTGGCACGAAGCATATTTCCTGGCTCTCCTGTTTTTCCGCCACCGGGAGGCCCATGTCCCTGGCCATTTCCCTGGTCCGCCCCTTGGTGAATCCGGCCAACGGAAAGTCTATGGCGTCCAGCCGCTGGGGGGGGATGGAGAAGAGGTAGTAGCTCTGGTCCTTCTCCCGGTCCTTCGCTCGGGTGACGGCAAGGCGACCGCGTAGCTTTTCGACACCCGCATAGTGGCCGGTGGCGACGCGCCCGGCGCCGTAGGCGGCCCCGTGACGGAACAGGTAGTCAAACTTCAGCGAATGGTTGCATGGCACACACGGGTTTGGGGTTTTTCCGGCGTAATACTCACGAGTGAAATAATCCACCACTTCTGTCTTGAATGCGTCCTGCACGTTGATGGTGTAATGGGGAATTCCCAGGGAATCGCAAACACGCCTGGCGTCCTCGGCGTCGTCCGTGGAGCAGCACCCCCCTTGCCTGGGGCCATCTGTCGGATCTTCCCATATTTTCATGGTCACACCTACCACATCCTGACCCTGGCCGATCAGTATGGCCGCGGCTACGGAACTGTCCACACCTCCGCTCATGGCTGCAATGACACGCCTGTTCGTCACTGGAAAATCACTTTCAATGGTTGGTGGGCCGTAAAGCGCCGTATGTCCCGCAAATGCTTTTTGGGTAGCTCACGCCGTACCGCTCCAGAAAATGTCTTTAGGCGCGGCCTGGCGCCTGGCGCGATGGGCGCAGGTCAGTTGAAGGCGTTGAGAGCCTCGTCCTCTGAGGAGTAAATGGGGATTTTCGAATCCAGCCTCGTGAAAACGAAAAGCTCCCTCAAGTCCTCGGAGAGGTCGGTTATCTTCAGTTGGCCTTCATCTTCGGATATAATCTTGGCCGCCAGGATCAGCCGACCAAGCCCGGAGCTGTTGATGAAATTCACGTCCCTAAAGTTTAGCAGCACTTTCGGGGCGCCTTGTTCGATGGCCTGATCAATGGCGTTTTTGAATACATCGTAGTCTTCGTTTGTTTTTATGCTTCCACGAAGGTCAATTACCGTTATTTTATCCCGGTTTCTAAGAGTGGCTTCCAAAGTGGCTCCCATAACTAACAGAGGTTAATATCACCTTCCGTTTTGCATATATAATCAGAGGTCAATATATAAACAAAGGTTACGTTAGGCAAGACAATTTTTTCCGAGTCAATTAGTATGGGTGGATGCGCCGACGGTTTGAGGGTCATAGGATATGACTACCCGGGCCTTGTGGCTTTCCGCCTCGAAGATGATGGAGTCGGCGAATTGTAGGATCATTCTCATGCCCGCCGGGGAGTCCTCGCTGTAGTCCATCTCGAAAAATCCCTTGGGCAGCCTGGCCTCCGTGAAAACCGGTTCGGGGCTTTGGATTTCCATCAACACTGAATTTCCGTCCAGAACCACCACCACTTTGGTCTCAACCTGGGGCGAGAGGCCCTTGCGCCATTTCATTTCGTTTACCAAAAGCTCGTCTAGCACAAAAGGTATCTTGACGGCGAATACCGCGCTGGAATGCCCCATGAGCCGCGAAGTATGAGAGACCAGGGCGCAGGCGCTTTTGATCATTTCGATGTCGGGGGCCACGGAGATCTCTATCCTCTGGCGGACCTTGGAGGTGAGCTTTGGCGAGGGCGCAACGTTGGGGGAGGGAAGCCGCATACCCTTGCGGGCGACTTCCTGGATAGACTCCACGTTAAACGGTTTGTTGATGAAGTAAAACGCGCCATGCTCCAGGGCGACGGCGGCCATCTCCTCTGTCCCATACCCGGAAATCACAGCGATCGGCAGGTCCGGGCTGATTTCCCGCACTTGCCGCATAAGATCCAGACCGTCCATCCCAGGCATTTTGACATCCGTGATAAGGAGGCTGCCGGGGTTATCCTGCAAAGCCAGAAGACCATCCAGCGCAGACCCGGCTGTGATGGTATCGTACCCCGCCGCGATTAACGCGCGGCGAATGAGATCCAGGATGTTGAATTCATCATCAACTACCAGTACCTTTTTTCTTTCTGCTTCTGCGGTCGCGCTCAACATATTTCACCCAACAAATCGTATCCCTAGCGGTAAACTGTATTTTATTATAACATGATATGGCATGACAGTCATGATAAATAAACAGTTGCGAGTCAATGTTATTGAGGGTGTTAGCGTACTTGGGTCCACACTTTTCCGTAAATCAGGTGACCTTGGCAAAATCCTATATGCCACTGAAGTGTGGTGCCCCTTAAGGCGTCAAGCGCTGGAGAGGATGTGGCGTGTGACCTTGTCGAACATCGGTTTTTCGCAATTGATCACTCCCCACCCGGCGCCCTGGATCACGCTGAGCATCCTGCATCCGCCGAAGCATTTGGTCAGGTATTCGCAAGGCTTTCCATCCTCGTAGCAATGCTCCTTCCACTGCGGCATGGCGATACGATAGTCATACTCCTGCATCAGCTTCTCCAGGCTACGGCCGTTGGACTGGAATTCCGGCACGGCCTCCAGCCCAGGGCAGATCGATGTGACCCCGGTGTAGTTGAGATACAATTGCTCAGTGGCGGTGAAGGTCTCGCAGGCCACTCGGGGGAATTTCTCCCTTTGGCGGAACCCGGCGTCGGCCACCATATCGTTGCAGGCGATCATCGTCTCTGTCAGCTTCGGGCCAAAGAAACGGACCATCTTCTTCTTCCCCTTGATAAGCGTCACCTCCGGTAGCTTGTTCATCAGAGGGCCGGGGGAGAAATCGACCAGCCTGTTGCGAAGCGGCGCCAGTTTTTTCACCAGCTTGGCGAAGGAGGCCTCGTCCCCTGGGCTCAAGTTGCTGTTGATAGACAGCTCCACACTCATTGGGATCAGCTTTATGTTCTCCATGATATCGGCCAGCGAGCCACTCCCGTTTTTATAGACGCGGGTTTTGTCGTGATCCGGGTCCAGGGTGATCTGCATTTTCGCAAGCCCCGCCTTCACGAACTTGTCTATCATCGGCTTGGTCAGCGCGGCGCCGTTGGTGATCATGAATATCTCGAAAAACCGTCCCTGTTTTTCCGCCTCCTGGCGGACGATCTTTGCCACCTTCAGTATATAACCGGACACCAGGGAGGGCTCCCCGCCGCCGGTGAGCTTCAGCGTCCACATCTGGGCGGGGGAAGCGGAGTAGTATTTCACCAGCTTGGCGGCGATCTTCTCCGGGGGCATCCTCTTTTGGCCGCCCGGTTTTCGCACGTTTACATTGAAGCAGTATGTGCAGTCCAGCTGGCAGGAGTGGGTGGGGATAAAGACAGCCATCGCCTTGTTGGACGGGTATGAATGCATGATGGCAAACAGCCGCTCCTCTATCATGGGGGTCACTTTCGCCGGATCCACGATCAACTTTTCGGCCAGCATAAAGTTTCTCGTCTGGCCGTTGACACCTGCGCCAAGAGGGGTTCCCACATCTTTTTTGCGGAGGCGGAAGGTCTTGTGAGTGTAACAA
>JAOUNV010000251.1 GCA_029880775.1 Nitrospinota bacterium
CACTGTGGACGTATTCATCCCAACATACACAGAATCGGTCGATATAGTGCAGGTGACGGCGATGGCCGCCAGCAATCTGAACTACCCGAAGGACAAGCTCTTTGTCCATATCCTGGACGATGGAGGCACCATCGCCCGGCGGAACAATCCGAAGATCGGTGAGGAATCGTGGGGCAGACACTACCAAATGCGGGTGATGGCAAAAGAGATCGGCGTTAATTATATCACCAGGGAGGACAACAGCCGCGCCAAGGCGGGAAATATCAATCACGCGCTGGACGTGACCCGTGGCGACCTGATACTGGTGCTCGACTGCGACCATGTGCCCACCATGGACCTGTTACAGAACACCGTGGGTCAGTTTTTGGCCGACGATAAAATGTACCTGGTGCAGACGCCACATTTTTTTATTAACCCCACGCCTATCGAGAAAAACCTGCCGATCAACAGCAGGCTGCCGGTGGAGAACGACATGTTCTTTCAGATGATCCATCCGGGGCTGGACTCGTGGAACGCCAGCTACTTCTGCGGGTCGGCCGCCATCCTGCGCCGCAAGCACCTGGAGGAAGTGGGCGGCGTGCGAGGCAAGACCATCACGGAGGACGCGGAGACTAGCCTGGCCTTGCACGCCAGGGGGCTGAACAGCGCCTATATCAACCGCCCCATGATCTGTGGCCTCTCCCCTGAGACGTTCAACGACTATGTGACCCAGCGGACCCGATGGGCTCAGGGGATGACGCAGATATTCCTGATGAACAATCTTCTGTTCATGCCGGGGCTGACGCTTATGCAGCGCCTGGCATATTTCAACTCCTGCTTCTTCTGGTTCTTCGGGCTGTCCCGGTTTGTGTTTTACATCGCGCCGGCCATGTTCCTGATGTTCAATCTGCAGGTGTATCACGCGTCGCTGTTGCAGGTGCTGGCTTACGCGTTGCCATATGTTTTCAGCGTTTATGTGATGATGGACTTTCTGTATGGCAAGTCCCGTGCGCCTCTTTTCTCCAATATATATGAAAGCGTCCAATCGCTTTTCCTGATTCCGGCGGTGATCTCTGTGATGTTGAACCCCACAAAGCCCACTTTCAAGATCACGCCGAAAGGCTCCACCCAGGAAAAGGAGTTCATCAATCCGCTGGCTTCCTCTTTCATGGCGGTGGTTCTGATAAATGTTGTGGCTCTAGTCCTGGCCGGGGTCAAGTGGGTCGAGTATCCGGTGTACAGGGATGTCATATACATCACCGGTGGGTGGTGTGTGTTCAACATTTTCATGTCTATTCTGTCGCTGGGGGCTTTTTGGGAGCGAAGGCAGGTGCGCAAGCATCACCGCATTCTCGCCAAAGGGGATGTGCGGGTCTATTTTCCCAGGTTGATAGAATCTTTCGATGCGGACCTTACGGATATCTCCTTGTCCGGGCTGGGTATGGCGGTTCGTCTCCCCCAGGCGGTGGGGCAGGATGAGCGGGCCCAGCTAACAGTTAAGGATAGCTACGGAAACGTGTATAATTTCGATGCGACTGTCAAACGAGTCTTTAAAAGGGGAGATATGTACAACCTGGGCGCGGAGTTCATATCGGAAAAAGGGACATTCGAAAACGCGATCCGTTTCGTGTATGGGGACAGCCAGCGTTGGGTGGATGTATGGAGCCAGGAGGTGGCCTCCGGGGGGTACAGGGTGATCATTATGCACTTCTTTGTGATGGGTCTGAAGGGTCTGGTTGGGGTGTCCGCATCAATGGCAGGCGCCGTATGGGAATATATCCGGGATGGATGGAAACACTATTTTTCAAGGCTGAAGAAATCGTATGCTTACTCGAAATAACCGAAGGATCTTTTTGGCGGTTGTCACATGCCTCATGGCCGTTGCCGCAACTCCTGGAGTGGCAAGGGGTGACGTAATAGAGATTCCGCTCAACAAGCTTACTCCATATTCGATTGTTGATCTCCGTTGCGTAAACGGTACCCATGAGATATCCATCCCGATTCCGGAACGGTGGATGGTGAAAAGCGCCGTCATGAAGATTACATACGCCGCCTCTCCGGTGTTGGTGAAAGAGGTGTCTAAGCTAACCGCCAGGATAAACGGGGTTCCAGTGGGGTATATTCCCCTGGATCCTTCCAAGCACAAGATGGTGGCGGACCTGATAATTCCGCCGAAGATGATGAAGCCGGGATACAACACGCTGGCGCTGGAGGTTTTTCAGCACTATTCGCAAAAGGAATGTGAATTCCCCTGTTCGCCGGATCTGTGGACAAAGATCATGCTGGAGGAATCTACTCTGATCATCACTTACGATAAAAAGCCTTTCCCCTTGGCGCTCTCCTCATTTTCCAAGATAATGTTCGACCCGAAAACGCTTCCCTATGGGCGGGTGAACATCATAACAGAAGGCGCCTCAGACGAGATTATCGGCGCAGCGGTGATCGCCGCCTCCGGCATCGCCAAGCGTTTTGACTATCGCGAAGTCCAATTCTCCGTATCCCAGGACATCCTGCCTGATGTGGATAATACTCTCATAGGCCGCGCCGAATTCGTGCAGGAGTTTTTGAAGCAAAGAGATATACAGATTGACCCACCCACCGCCGGGCTGCTGGCCATGGAAAAGCTGCCAGTGGGGAAGGTGGACGCCAATGGGCAAAAATATTACGAGAAATCCCCCTCCAACGCGCTGCTGATAATCACCGGGCGCGACTACAACGATGTGAAAATAGCCTCGGAAACCTTGGCGAACATGACCGTATCATTCCCAGGTTCCGCCCAGATGACCACCACTGGGTTTTCCATGCCGGAGATCGAGCTTTATTCCGGCAGGCTGGTGCTCACCGCCGATAGGAAATATGATTTCAAGACCCTGAACATGCCCACTCACACCTTCACAGGATTCAACTCCTCGCCCAGAGGGATCACCTTTCGGTTGCCCGCCGATTTCCTGATAAAGAGCAACCAGAAGTCCACACTGTCACTAAACTTCACCTATGGCCCAGGCTTCGGGACCACCTCCTCTTTCAATCTGCTGCTTAACAACAAGGTTATCCGGTCGATTCATCTCGATTCGAAAAGCGGAGCCTTTATAGAAAATTACAAGGTGGAAATCCCGGCGTATATGTTCCGGGTGGGAACCAATACCATCAGCTTTGAGCCGCACATGGCCCCGGAAGCCAAGCTGTGCGATTTTATTCAGACGGGAAACCTTATCCTTACATTGTTCGATTCCTCCACCCTATACTTCCCCCCCATGCCCCATTTCGTGGAGCTGCCCAAGATAGAGCTGTTCTTGCTCAACGGGTTCCCCTTCACAAGGTGGCCCGATGGCTATGAGTCCCTGCTGTACCTGGCGGACGGCGATAACGTGACCGTGGAAGCGGCCCTCAATGTCATAGGCTTTATGACTCAGCGCAACGGCTTCCCCCTTTTCGGAATAGAGGTCACTACCAAGCCGCCAATCGATTGGAAAGGTGAGATGCTGGTGGTGGGGCAAGCGGATAAAATCAGCCCGAAGCTGCTGAAAAACGCTCCGCTGACCTTCGGGGAAGTCTTCAAAATCCCATACCCAGTGGTGACAAGCTGGGAAGGGGACGCCACTTTGGCCGTCAGCGAGAGCAAGGCGGAGTTCGGCGCGAACCGCGGACTGTTTATGGAGTTCCAATCGCCGTTTCGGGATGGAAGGACTGTGTTTCTGATGACGGCGGCCGGGCCGGGGGAGCTGGTGCGAACCAGCAAGGCGATGCTGGACCCGGGAGTGCAGGCAAAAATGGAGGGAGACATCTCACTGGTGGAACTGAACGAGCCTGATTTCACGGTTACCTCCTATTCAGCGGGGAAGAAATACACCACAGGCAAGTCGGGTAAAATATCTAAATTCGAAAACTTTCTCATGTCAGACCCGCGGATGTACTACGCCACCATCATCTTGTTGATCCTGGGCGTGGGTACACTGGCTTACTTCCTGATGAGGAGCTTTTTTAAGGGCAGAACCAAGAAAGCCTGACCGCCAATGGCGCCATGGCCAGATTCACTGCCGACAATGGGGTGCTAACGATTACGCATGGCGAATATTGTAAGACACATCGCTCGTCGACCATATCCTTGGGCCGTGGTCCCTTGGGCCGTGGCCCCCTGGGGCCTGGTGGCT
>JAOUNV010000252.1 GCA_029880775.1 Nitrospinota bacterium
GGAATGCTGGAGAACGTGGGGCTGGATTGCGCTGAATTGAAGAACTCCCTTATCTCCGACCGGCAAGCGTAAGGCCCCCCACTCTCAATATCCCCATACCCCCGGCCACATCCTGCCAATGATGATGGTATTATTGATCCGTAACCAGGATCCGTAACCAGATCGGGGGCGCCATGTTCAAGAAATTGCAGGATGGATTGAAAAGAGCCCTTGAACATGCTCTGCAAAGATCCCTGGGGAAAATAGGGTTACCGCAGTTGCTGGCCGCCTATGAAGACCTGGCCAAGCAAGACACCAATCCGCCAGGTGGCCCTTTCGAAGGTAAGGGCGGCGGCGAACCGCCAGATGAGGAAGGCACGGACGGCGAACTGGCCAAACATATATAAGTCACCCCCGGTCCACAGAAAATTGTTGCGGCCATCCACGATATGCTAAGATAGGAAAGTACTAGATAGCCCACAGTGGTTTGGACCGGCAGCAAATTCAGCTTGCAACGCCACGCAGTAAAACTACGGCATAAAAGAGTGTACTGGAATGTTATTTAAAAGATTTACCGAAAGAGCCCGCAGGGTGATTATCCTGGCCCGGGACGAAGCGGAAAAGAATCAGCACGAATATCTGGGCACCGAGCACCTGCTCTTAGGGGTGCTCAAGGACTCCGGAGGCTTGGCCATCGCCGTGCTCCAGAGGCTGGGGGTGGACCTGAAGCAGATCCGCATGGAAGTGGAGCGGAACATGCCGCACAGTTCCAACACCCTGATTGTAGGAGAGATTCCTTTCACCAAGCACGCCAAAAAGGTGCTTGAATACTCGGTGGAAGAGGCCCGGAGCATGGGCCACAACTATATAGGTCCAGAGCATCTTCTGCTGGGTCTGGTGCGCGAGAAAGATGGCGTGGGCGCAAAGGTGCTAAACGGGCTGGGGATAACCTATTCCGATGTGCGCGAGCAGACATCCAGCCTGATAAAAGAGCCCACCGGCCAGCCGGAAAAACAACAGGCCAAAACCCCGGCCCTGGACGAGTTCGGGCGGGATCTGACAGAGCTTGCCCTCAAGGGAAAGCTCGACCCGGTGATCGGCCGTGACAAAGAGATCGAGCGGGTGATACAGATACTGGCCCGCCGCACGAAGAATAATCCCGTGCTCATTGGCGAGCCTGGTGTGGGCAAAACCGCCATTGTGGAGGGGATGGCCCAGCGGATATTTTCCCGCGAGGTGCCCCAGCTTCTGCACAACCGGCGGGTGATCAGCCTGGATCTGGGCGCTGTGATCGCCGGAACCAAGTACCGGGGCCAGTTCGAGCAACGAATCAAGGCGATAATGAAGGAGATCATGCAGGCGGGGAATGTGATCCTGTTTATAGACGAGATCCACACCCTGGTGGGCGCTGGCGCGGCGGAAGGCTCAGTAGACGCCTCCAATATGTTAAAGCCGGCCCTGTCGCGCGGGGAGATCCAGTGCATTGGCGCCACCACTTTGGACGAATATCGTAAATATATAGAGAAAAACGGCGCGCTGGAGCGCAGGTTCCAGCCGATCATCGTGCAGCCGCCTGTAATAGCGGAGACCATCGAAATCCTCCGTGGGCTACGGCCAGAATATGAAGAGCACCACAAGGCGAAGATCACCGACGAGGCGATTATCGCAGCGGTGAAGCTGTCGGACCGGTACATATCGGACCGCTTTCTGCCGGACAAAGCCATAGACGTGATAGACGAGGCGGGCTCTAGGGCGCACCTTTTAAAGTCCACCTTCCCTCCGGAAATCCAGGAGCTGCAGACGGAGATAGACAGGCTGACGAACGAGAAAAAGGAGCGGATCGAAAGACAGGAGTTCGAGCTGGCTGTGGAGCTGCGGGACAAGGGCGAGGAAATGCGCCTGAAGCTGGAGAGCATGCGAACCCAATGGGAGCAGGAGCAGAACGAGAAAAGACCTGTGGTGGATGAAGAGGATATCGCCTACGTGGTCTCCTCCATCACCGGTATCCCCCTGAGCAGGATAGAAAAGGAAGAGAGCCATCGCCTGCTGGAGATGGCGGATTCTTTGAGGAAAAGGGTCGTGGGCCAGGACGAGGCGATTGTGGCGGTGAGCAACGCCATAAGAAGGTCGCGCATGGGTCTTAAGGACGCCAATCGCCCTATGGGCACTTTTCTTTTCCTGGGTCCCACAGGCGTGGGGAAGACGGAATTGGGCAAGGTGCTGGCCGAATATTTATTCACAGACACAAGCTCGCTGATCCGTATTGATATGAGCGAATACATGGAAAAGTTCGCCGCGTCAAAGCTGGTGGGCGCCCCTCCAGGCTATGTGGGCTATGAGGAAGGAGGCCAGCTGACGGAGCGGGTCCGGCGTCGGCCTTACTCTGTGGTGTTGCTAGACGAGATCGAGAAAGCCCATGCGGATATATACCATATGCTTCTGCAGATAATGGACGAGGGAAGACTTACCGACAGCTATGGCCGAAGCGTGAGCTTCAAAAACGTCATTCTGATCCTGACATCGAACCTTTCGGCCAGGATCATTGAGAAGGGTTCCTCCATAGGCTTCCAGACTGACGATCCGACGCAGGCGCACAAGAAGATGAGCGACAGCATAATGGCGGAGCTTCGCAGGACGTTCAACCCTGAGTTTTTGAACAGGCTTGACGAGGTAGTCACTTTCCATAAGCTTTCCAGGGAGAATATAGAGACGATTTTCAAAATCCAGCTCTCCGAACTGGAAGGAAGACTCAAGGAAGAGGAATATACTCTGGAAATGGACGATCCTGCCAGGGAACTTGTTATCTCGGAAGGGTATGACCAGCAATATGGCGCCAGGCACTTGAAAAGAGCGCTTCAGCGGCTGGTGGAAAACCCTCTTTCAGAGCAGTTGCTTCTGGGGCGGTTTAAGCGAGGCGCGCATATTCAGGTAAAGCTGGCCGATGGGAAGATTGTCTTTCTTGCCAGGGACGAGATGGTCAAGAGTCTTTGAACATTTCGAACTGAATATTCATAATGCGCTTTCCGGGATCAAAATATTGCATATTTGCGCTGTTGATAGCAGCCTTGGGCTCGCCCACCGCCCAGGCTTTTGACGCTGGCAGCCCAATCAAAGAAGTCCGCATCGAGGGGACAACGCGAGCCGACCAGAACACCGTCCGCTATTACCTGCAAACTCAGCCAGGCCAGAAATATGACCGCTCCCGGATAAGCTCTGACATAAGAAAAATCCACTCCCTCGGCTACTTCGACGAAATCAAGGTGGATATCCGGCAGACTGATGGAGGGCTGATCGCCACCTTCATTTTAAAAGAGAAACCCTTTGTCAAGGAGATCATAGTCTCCGGCGCCAAGGAGGTGGAGGAAGCGGTGATCATGTTCAAGCTTCGGACCAAGAAGGCCTCCTTTTTTATGAAGGAATATCTGCCCTGGGATCAGCAGAGGATCAAGACTCTCTACAGGGACAAGGGCTTTTATTTCACCGAAGTAGACACCACCATCCACAAGCTGAAAAACAACCAGGTGAATGTGGAGCATGTGATAAAAGAGGGGAAGAAGATAAACGTGGGCCTGGTGGGTTTCCGCGGAAACGACAAGTTCCCAGATCACAAGCTGCGGGAAGTGGTGAGCACAAAAGCGATCACATGGACCACGATGATAACCAGCGGTGGGTCGTTTAAAAGAGACGCTTTGAAGAACGATCGGCTGTTGCTGGAGGCGTTTTATAACGAGCATGGATATATCCAGGTGAGCGTGGGCGAGCCAAAGGTGGAGATTGACAAGGAGAAGAGGAAGATATACGTCTATTTTCCCATCAGTGAGGGGGAGCAATTTCTCACAGGGGATATCCAGGTCGAGGGGGATTCGGTTTTTCCCGGCGAAGAGCTGAGAAAACTCATAAACGTCAAGGAAGGAGACGTATTCAACCAGAAGAGATTCCGGGAGGATATTTTCAAGATAAACGACAAGTACGCCCAAAAAGGATACGCCTTTGCGAACGTGAATCCCAAGTTTAAGGTGAATCGGGAAAAGAAGATCGTGGATGTGATCTTGAGCCCCATGAAGGGGGACAAGATATACCTGGGACGGATCGAAATATCGGGCAACGAGACCACCCGCGACAGGGTAATCCGCAGGGCATTTC
>JAOUNV010000253.1 GCA_029880775.1 Nitrospinota bacterium
GGAAGATGAGGGCATTGGCCACGAAAGCCAGATATTCCCAGAAGCTATCCAGGTATTTGCGCACCGAAGGGGAAATCCTCATCCGCCCCTTTCCCCCCAGCGAGAGCCCCGCCGCTACGGTTGCCATCACTCCGCTCACATGAAACGCCTCTTCCGCCACCAGAAAGGAAAGATACGCAAGCGTGGTGGTGAGGGTGATTTCTATGGCGGAATCAGACTCTACAGCGCCCAGCGCCATGCGCGCCAGCGCGGCCAATGTCCAACCCACCAGGACACCCCCGAAGAATATCCATACGAAGGAGACCATGCCGTTGAGGGCGCTATCGAAAGTGAAGGTACCCGCTGCGATTATCCCCACCAGTATCCGGGAGAGAACGATGGCCGTGGCGTCGTTAAAAAGGCTCTCCCCCTCCACCAGCGTGGAGAGCCGACGGGAGACCCCCAGCTGCCGGAACAGGGCGATCACCGCAACAGGGTCGGTGGCGCTGAGTATGGCGCCCAGCAACAGGGCCTGGGTGAATGGGATGGATGTGGTGGCGCTCACCACCAGGCCTATCACCGCGGTGGAGAGAACCAGCCCCGGCGCAGACAATAACAGGACGGAGGGGAGGTCCGCCCGCAGCAGGCGCCAATCCAGGTTAAACGCCGCCTCGAACACCAGCGTGGGGAGGAATACATACAGGATCATTTCCGGGGAAACATGGAGAGCGGCGACGGCGGTGGCCGCGTATGGGTTTTTCCCCGCCACCCATGTGAGCGCCATACCGGTGAGCACCAGGGCGATGCTGAATGGGAGCCTGACCCTGCGGGCCAGGACGTTGACCCCGGCGGCGATGAGAAGAAGGGCGACAACACCACCCACCATTTCGTCTACCAGGGAAGCGTGATTCATCACCATTCTCCAATCACGGCACTAATGCCAGGCCAGAAACGTAAGCTTAAGATTTACACCACTGGCGTATGTCGGGTAGAAGCAGTCAAAGGCGCCACATAATATGCCAGTGGGCCTATCTACAATATAGCGCAAATCAGAGGGCAAGGCTCCAAAAGAGAGGAGGGGAGGGGGAGGCCGATTACCCTCAGAAGGTAATCGCCAAGTCTACTGATCGCCAACCGCGCTACCCGATGAAGCAGGGATACACTCGGGGATAGGTACACCCAGGAAAGTCTAAAAACCTATAGAGAGTCAGCAGGTTCGAGTGAACCACCTTCTCCGCTAGGTCTACGGTCGATAAGATTCTCATATTCCACGACAACTGCCTTAATCCGGTCTGCATAATTGAAAATATCGTTCAAGTTTTCAATATGAATTCGTTCTTCTTGCTTGTTTTTGAACAAACCAATGTATTTCTGAGAAGAGTTAAAATGTAACCTACATATCGGTTTTCTGTTTGTGTTATCCAGTAATATGCCACAATAACTTTTCGTGTCTCTCATGGAAACTCGATCTACATCTATTGCTTCGCGCAATATCGATTTAACTATTAGATATCCTTCTATTTCCTCTTGAGTGGTAACAATTCCGTCATCATATTCTTGAGGCTTTTGAACCTCCTCATTTTCTTCTTCGCTGCTCGATGAAGATACACTGGCCTTTAAAGCTGACTTTAACCTTTCATTGATTTTTTCATTAATGAATTGTGCGCGAGCGTCTTTTACAATGCCAGTAAACTGATCCATTACTGAGCTGGTCAGCCTTCCACCGTAAACTTGGGAAGCGAAAAATCGCACAAATGAATCAGAAGGATTATCCAATTCTTTTCCGAGTATCTTTTTGATGGTGCCTAAGTATTTCAGCGTACTGGCAGTTGTAAGAATGTCCTCAAGAGAAAAAGTTGATTTTGAGAATTTCTTTAGCTCGGAAACATGATGATCTTCAAAATCTAGCATGTTGAACTCAAAAAAGGGTTTTGAATCCATCTTGTTTGGTTCGTCAATGTCAGAAAAGAACTGATAATTAATGCCGTTAGTCAAAATCCCGAATCGAGAATCCGATGTTGAAAAATATCTGTGTAATTGCGACATGTGCTCTTTGTTTAAATCGGAGCTAGCGGTTTTACATTCAAAAAGAAGGATTATTTTATTGTCCTTCTTTACTGCATAATCCACTTTTTCGCCCTTCTTTGTTCCAATGTCGGCAGTAAATTCGGGAACAACTTCTAGGGGGTTGAAAACATCATATCCAAGAGCGCTAATAAAGGGCATTACAAAAGCGGTTTTTGTCGCTTCCTCGGTTTGGATGTGCTCCAATTGATTAGGGATTTTTGTTGCGAGCTCTTTTACTCTATCTATCAAGTCCATTCTGTCCTACCATTTTAAAAGATTCTGTAAAAATCCAAAAACACATCCTTTTTGCTAAGAGGATAAATTCTATAACAACAATGGTCATTTGACAATAATGTCTTTCATGCTTGCCACCGGGCTTGGTAGGAGATTATAAGTGACTAAAGTATATCGCACATATAATGTTTCACTTCAGTCGGAAGGCTTTGTGCGGTCTGCTCCCCCTGTGAAAAAGATCCCCTCAGCTCAAACAACCAGCCTGCGTCTGATCAAGAAAGTGGCGATCCGCACGAAGGCAAACGCCAACGCTACCAGCACTATGGCGCTCCACCAGAGGTGGCTTGTTTGGCCGCCATGGAAAAGGTAGCGCGTGATATGGGCGGCGTGGGTGGCAGGCAGCGCCTGGGAAAGCACCTGGAACGGCGCCGGGAAATTGTCCATGGGGAAAAACACGCCGGAGAGAAAAAACATCGGCGCGATGGCCAAGGTGAAGTAATAGTTAAAGAACTCATATCCGGGGCTGATGGCGGAAAAGGATAATGCCGCCGAGGCGAAGACAAGCCCCGTCACCCCCACCAGCGCGATGATCCCAAACACGCTGAAGCCTGGGTGGTATAGGCCAAAAAAGGTCATCACTATAATCATGGTGATCCCGGAGATCAGGCTCTTGGTGGCCCCCCACAGCGCCTCGCCGAAGGCCAGGTCCTCCAGGGAGACCGGCGTGGCCAGGATAGACTCGAAGGTGCGTTGGGATGTGAGCCTGGTGTAGGAGCCGAAGGTGCACTCGAAGGTGGCAGAGTACATGGCGCTGGTGACGATGAGCCCCGGCGCTATATATTCGATGTAGGAGACTCCATCCATCTCCTTTATATATCCGCCGATCCCCACCCCCATGGCGAAAAGGTACAGGATCGGTTCGCCGATATTCCCCACCATGCTGGCGCCGATATGGGTGATATAGACGTTGAAGTTGCGCCGCCAAACATATAAAGCGCGGTATGTGATCATCAGGCCCCCTCCCCCAGCGCCCGGCCCGTGGCTTTCAGGAACAGGTCCTCCAGGTTCGGCGACCGTTTGCGCAGGAAATGGAAATCCTGGCGGGCCAGCTGGTGGATCACGCCGTCCGGGTCTTCGGTGTGGATGATGTACGTATCCCCCGCTTTTTCCACACTCACGCCGCGCGCTTCCATATCCTGCACTGCCAGCTTGCCGACCTCCGAGGCGGGGCGGTATTCCACCACGTTTCCTCTAAAGTTATCCGCCACCAGGTCGGTCGGGTTCCCCTCCATGACGATGCGGCCATGATCCATGATTGCGATCCTGTCGCAAAGCTGGGCCGCCTCCTCCATGTAGTGGGTGGTGAGCACCATGGTGACACCTGCCTGTTTCAGGCCGCGGACCCGCTCCCATATCACATGCCTGGCTTGAGGGTCCAGGCCGGTGGTCGGTTCGTCCAGGATCAGAAGCTTCGGGTCGTTTATCAGGGCGCGGGCGATGATCAGCCGACGTCGCATCCCGCCGGACAAAGTGCGCAGCCTGGCTTCCCTTTTCTCCTCCAGATGGAAAAAGCCCAAAAGCTCATCGCTTCGTTTTATGGCGATCTCTTTCTTGATCCCGAAGTATCCGGCGTAGATCACCAGGTTCTTGATGACGGTCAGGTCCTCATCCAGATTATCTTCCTGGGGCGCCACACCCAGGATCGCCTTTATCTCCCGGTCCTGGTGGCCCACCTGCATCCCGTCCACCATGATATCCCCAGCTGTGATGGGGGAGAAACATTGAATCATTCTGATGGTGGAGGTTTTTCCTGCGCCGTTGGGGCCCAAAAAGC
>JAOUNV010000254.1 GCA_029880775.1 Nitrospinota bacterium
TCATGAACTCCAGGGGGATATACTAACCGGGGGAGGGTCGATTGTCGTCTGGAGGATGATGATGGCGCCTACTTGGTCACACCTAGGCTCTCAGCGCGGCGGAGACATGCTCCATTACACCTTTGAAAGTATCCTTCGGCATCAGCGTGGGCTTGCTTTTCAAAAAATCCTCGGCGCTTTGTTTTATCCGCTCGAACAACGGAGCGTCTTCTTTTTCACCGAACCGCACCAGACTGCGCACAGCCAGTTGCAGAAGCAGCAGGATCGACTTTAGCTCATCCTGATTTTTGACGTTTTCATATGGGCCTGAATGAGGATCGCCATATTCCCGGACTGCGGACCTGATGATCCGCCTCCCTGTCACGCCCCCTGAAAGAGAAAGAAGTATGTAAATTTCCCGCTCCATGGAGACGAGGAACCTTAGCGACATCTTGTCCACATCGTCCGGCTCGCTGCCGACGCAGGCGACAAGCTCCTCATGTATGGTTCTCATTTTTCGCAGGAACCTGTCTTGCTCCCGATCTATAAAATCGGCTATGGCCCCCGCCATCTCATCGCTGATCCCGGCGCGAGTCAGCAACACCTCCTCCGGAGTGCGCTCTATTTTGTTTCCCAGTTCCTTGTTATACTTTCGCATCAGGACGTTTGCCAGCATCAGTCCATTTCGCTCTGAGTAGTCGAGTATCTCCGGGAAGGTGACAAAATCGGAGAGGATGACATCCAGGGCCATGTCTGGCCTTTTCATTTTAGAGATCAGTAGCTGGAGTGAATCGAGCAAAGCCACCCTGTCCTCCCTGGCGCTGATATCCTTCAAAAATCCCCAAAGAAGCTGGAACATCTTTTTTTCATGCCTGGCGAAGAAGGGGATGTTTTTATCGAATATTCCCCTGGAGAAACGCCCGCCGACCTTAAAGCATTTGCGCAATAGCTCAATAGTCGCGGTGGCCTCCTCGACGCTGATGCCCATATCCAGGGCTAGCGCCTGCACGTCTTTTTTGTCGAACTCCACCGCTTCGTAGAGGATCTTGTGTATCTTTTCGTTGGTTTCGGAGCGTTGCTTGAAAAAAGCGACAATCCTCATGAGGTCCGTCTGCAGGGGGGCCGACTCGGTCATGGCCCCGGCCATGCTGGTCAGCTTCCCGTCACTGATAGATACCGTGTCCATCAAGTAATCGGGCGCCTGGTCCAGCTCCTCCCTGATTCTGGTCAGGGCCACCTTTGCCACGGCGGGGGTTTTGGATTTTTTAATGAACTCATCCACGTCATAGACGCTTTCCACCAACTCTGTGGAGTTCACGTCTCGGTAATCGCGCAGGAAAAGGCAATCCATGGTCCTCGCGGCCTTCAGCGGATCGTCGCCGTAAAGGCGGGCGGCTTCCCGCAGAAGCATCGCCTTTTCCGGAGAGGGAAGCGTCCCATCGGTTTGGTCGGCCAGCATTCTGCGCGGATTGTTCACTTCCACTGGAGGCTTTTTCAACCTGTCGCGAAGCTTGGGGTCCAGGAATATCGCGTCATAGACTGTTGGAGGCCTGGCCAGCGTGGAGGCCGGGTCTGCGACTTTCATCATGGTAGCCACTTTTTTCACCAATTCCCGCATGGAGCCTGCCTTGATGTTATTGATCGCCGCCAGCATGGTGAGGTTCGGGTCTGGCATGCCGAATTCGTTGGTGACCAGAAAATCTCCACCCTTGGGTGCGCTGGAGGAAGCCGATGTCAGCCTCATGAATTTAATCAGGGCCTTGAGCGCGGAGCGCATCATATACAGGTCCTGCTGGGTGGCGGTGTGGAAGGTGGTGGCCAGCATATATATGCCCAGCCTCGGCAGGGGATTGAAAGCAAGCCCCATTTTTTCGCCCAGCCTGTACGCCTCGTTCGTTTCAATGGAGACGAGGCTCTTCAGGGTGGATACGTCCAGCAGGGTACGACCGGTCAGCACGGTGAAATCATGGCTTTCGGCTCCCTCGCCGGTTTCCATGCTCGCTCTGCCGCGGTACCTTATGATCACACTACCGGCGGATTCGTACCGCTTGGAGATCGCTGAAGCTCCCTGGGATATGGTGTCCATGGCGTCTTCCAGCTCTTCATCGCCATTCCCCTTTAGGATGCCATCGAAAAACGCGCTCAAGTGATTCACATAGCTGACAATCGCCTGGAATCTCTGACTTAGGGCAAGGGTCTCCTCGTCCAGGGATTCGATCATTCCGGCGGATTGCTCTGTCAGGACATAGGCGCCGACGCTGTCGTCTTCCTCTTCGTAATCGCGTAGCAGATCGTCGAATTCTTCCCCGGCATCATCAGGTGGAATACGTCGGTCGTCTTTGTTCATTGGTATCCTTTTGGAGTAATCCAATAAAGGTTTTTAGCTCCTTTTGATGATTCTAGCACATATTTTATCGTAGTAGGAACATGGCCCAATACACGCATGGATATACGGTATTCATTGAAATACAGGGAGATGGGGTAGTAATGTAACGATTCAATATCGATTACTTCGAATGCCAGGGATATAATTTTAGGATTCCAGCTGATGTGGGAGTGGAAATATGAATCTTCCACCATCATTGGCATATGGCTTGGAAACCATAGGCCATCGCATCTTCTAACCATCCGTGTTCAAGTCCGGATTGCAATTTGCTATAATCAAGGCGATGGTGAATATATGAAAAAAATCTCCGTATTCGCGGGGGTTTGCGGCGAAAAGGTGGAAGCCACCGCCGAATCGGTGGATGGCCGACATGTGAAGATATCCATCACACGGTGTTGCGTGCATGTGGAGAAGATGAAAGCCACCCTGGAAAATGGCCCATTGGATGGGTTCGAGTTGATGCGAAATATCCGCAAATCCCAAATCTACGACGCCGCAGGCGAATGTCTGCCCCATGTCACGTGCCCCGTCCCTTCGGCGTTGCACAAGCTGGTGGAGGCGGAACTGGGGCTGGCCGTTCCCGTGGATGTTACGATAAAGTTCGAAAAAGAGTGAAGGCCGTCATCTGGCCCGTTGCTGCTATTTAACCAGCCGAAGGTTGGAGCGCTTGCTTTTCGCCAGCTCAGGTTTTGCCGGTTGCTTCTTTCCGGTCCCATCCGTTTCTGTGTGAAACTGTATCATCGAAGTAGGGCACTTGATCCGTTCAACGGAATCCCACGGGAAAAAGCAGGTGTGGGGCGCTCCGCTAAACTTCATACCCACCAATATGCCTCGCTCGTCCGCTTGCAGCCGTGGAGTGGGGTTCTCCCCCATTATGAAATCCACCAGCTCCTTCTCTCTCAGGAAGGCGGGCACGTCCACCTCTGGCGCCTTTGTGTTGATGGTAACCAGGATATCCCCCTGGAGCCAGAACCATTCAAATATTGGTAATTTGTTCACTGCATATTCCTCTACTGCGCATTCTCTCACAGCTTTCCCGCAGGCTCAACAGTCATATGCCCATCATAACAAAGCGAGTTAAGTTCCCTTGCCCGTGGCCACCACCTGGCCGACGACAATTACCCTCTCCACCTTGATTGTGGGAAAATCAGGATTGTCAGGAACCAGTTCATATCCTCCCTCCTCCAGCCTTCGGACCCTGCGAGCCAACATTTTTCCCTGGTGGATGAATATCAGCACATTGTTAAAGTTTCCCATCGACTTGTCCACGATCAGTATCTCGCCAGGAGCGATCATTGGCGCCATCGAATTGTCCTTTGCGACAAATTTCAGCTCATTCGCCGAACCAAGTAACCAATTTCCAAGAGGTAAAAATTCAACCATAACTTCAATACATCTCCTGGAACCATTACAAAGCATATATAGTGCCAAATGTAAGTGGCTGTTATTGGGGGGTATAAGGGAGCTTAGGTGTTCTGTAACGGGACATATGATCCAATAATGTGTGTTGCGGGTGGGTCAGTTGTGTCACACATGAGCAACTTGTTGGGCGGGAGAGAGACTGTTATTTCAAAACTTGCGGGAATCCTCGGCCTTTTCTAATAAAAGGCATTCCTTTGTCGCTTTGACCACATCATCCACGCTTATCGCCGCCATGCAACGATGATCCAGGGGGCATTGGCGTTTCCAGCATGGGGCGCAATCGGCCTTCTGGTGCGCTATTTTCACATTCCTGCCCAGGGGGGCT
>JAOUNV010000256.1 GCA_029880775.1 Nitrospinota bacterium
TGGGCGAACACGGAATATCAACTCTGTATCAGGGATCGTCAAGCCCCTCTCTCGCAGGTTATACTCCACCGTGGGAGCTACAGGGGGCTTGTCGGAGTCGGTTTGAACGGGACTCTGGTACCCGATGATCTTCAACGCCACGAAGGCGGCGGCCTCCATGGCGGCCAAAACGAGCAAAATCGCGATTATCGGATATAGTACTTTTCTCTTCATATCAGATGAAGGATACCGGAAAAAAGCGGCTTTGTCCCCTTTCTGATAGTGAAGTCGCAACTCTGGTCTTTGAGACAACGTCAAAGGTACCTTTAACGGCCGCCACGGCAATGATGGCAAGTCCGACAACAACCCCCCTGCCCGACACACGCGCTATCCGGTCCCCTACATGCATCGCACCCGGATCACGTCAGCCGCCAGCGCCGCGCCGCGCCCGTGGTAATACACCCGGGTCTCCAGCTTTTCCACGGGTGCGGGAGTGGAGAAATACAGCTCGAAAGTGGCCCATTGCCCCGCTTGGACGAAGTGGCTGCCGGACAGGGCCATCGACGCCAAAGTCGTGCGCCCCTCATCGGCAGTCACATCTATCGTGGCCAGCAACCCCTCATTCAACTTGTCGGTCTTCAGTCGGAACGAGGCCCTGGCGTGGGCGCACTCGTGCCGGATGTATGGGCCGAACACCAGGGCGCCGGTTGTCGACTGGGGATCGTTGACAACACGTGCCATACCAGTCAGCGATGTGGTGTCCTCCGCCTCCCCGCCTATCTCCTTGGGCATGGCGAATGCCTGGAAAACCCACTCTCTGGGGACCGTAAAGCTCTGTCCCAGCGCCGAGTAGCCGGTTATGGCGTCAGCCAGCTCTCCGGCCAGCTTCTTGGCGCCGGAGGCGTTGGCGTGGAACCCATCGTCGAAGAAGTATTTCCAGTTTCGCGGGTTGGCGCCACGCATCGGGTCCAGCTTGACGAACACGACACTATTCTTAAACCTGTCGAAAATGGCGCTATTGAACTTGTCGATGGCCTTCAGTCCAGGGTTCATCATCATTGCGTAAGGAAGCAGGACGATGACCGGCTTGGCGTCGCCTTCTATCGCTCGAAGGGCCATCGCCTCCATATTCTCAATGGACTTGCCCAGCGGCACGCGGGTCTTCATCCCCGCTACGCCATAACCCGCCTGCCTGGCGAATTGAAGCTTTTTATTCCGCAGAGTCTTTCGCAGGGTCAGCTTCACCGCTGCGTATGTGTATGTGGAGGCGACCGCTTTGATCAACGGATTGTTGTTGATCCGGAGCATACGGATGGTTTCTTCGTCGGTGAGTTCTGGTGTGCTCCAGATGTCGTTCCATCCCAGGAAAAAGATCACGAAATCGGGCCGGATATTGTCGAACCATTCACCAAAAAGCATCCTGGCCTGATGCGTGCTGAAACCAGGCTGCGATATATTGTAGGTATGGGACTTAACCCCCTTTGCCGCCAGAATCCCGTCCAGCCGCGCCGGCCAGGTCTCTTCATACTCATGCAAACCCCACCCAAAGCCGTTGGAATCCCTCACTATCATTATCTTCACTTCGTCAGGATCCGCTTCTTCAAAATCCCCGCCCCGAAATCCGAGCGAGTTCACGCCATGGTAGCCGCTCACCGGTCTGCCCGAAGGATTCGGCCGCACGCGGAAAATCATCTCCTGGTCGATCCTCATCAGGTCCCTTTGCTTAAGCGTGGATATGACTGTATCAGCCACCTTGTCGGCTTCTTTGTAATCACCCAACGGGCCATTGGGATCCATAGGTTGGCGAGCAACACTAGGTTCGGAAATACCGCCCATCGGAATGAATTTCAGCGTCAGAAAGGCGGCCGCTTCCATCGCGACAAGGGCTAGTAAAATAGCCACTATCGGATACAGTATCTTTTTCTTCATACAAGATTAAGGATACCGGGAAAAAGCGGCTTTGTCCCCTTCCGGGAGGGTTAGTCGCAGGCGCGGCTCTCTGAAATAGCGTCAAAGGTTCCTTTAACGGCTGATACACCATATAATCATCGTTTATATGGAGGATAGCCTTGGTTGAAAAAAGCCTGCAGAAACTGTTAAACAGTCTTTACCAAAAAAAAATCACGCCCCAGGAAGCCATGGAGAACCTCAAAACCATGGCGGCGGAGGATATCGGCGTGGCTAGTGTGGATCATCATCGCCATCTGCGCCAGGGTTTCCCGGAGGTGATCTATTGCGCGGGAAAAACCGAGGACGAGGTGGCGGCCATCGCCCGCGCCATACTGAAAAAGAGTAAGACACTGCTGGCCACACGCGCTGATAAAAAGATATTCACCCGCATTAAAAGGGTCAACAAGTCCGCCATCTTCCATCCCCGCAGCGGCGCCATCACCGTGGGTGGCGGCAAGGCCAAAGTCGGCGAAGTGCTGGTGGTCTCCGCGGGAACATCGGATCTGCCGGTGGCGGAGGAGGCGGCTGTGACGGCGGATATCATGGGGAGCCGAGTGGAGACGGTGTATGACGTGGGAGTGGCTGGCATCCACAGGCTGTTTGCTCATATGGAAAAGCTGGAGAGCGCCAGGGTGATTGTAGTGGTGGCCGGGATGGATGGCGCGCTGGCCTCTGTGGTGGGTGGGCTCACCAGCCGCCCGGTGATCGCCGTTCCCACCTCCGTGGGCTATGGCGCGGCCTTGGGCGGTTTGTCGGCGCTGTTGGCGATGCTCAATTCATGCGCTGCCGGTGTGGGAGTGATGAATATAGACAACGGTTTCGGCGCAGGCGCCTTGGCGCATAAAATAAACACGCTACCGGAAAAAACACACAAATGACGCTGGCTTATTTGGAGGCATACTCCGGTGTGAGCGGGGATATGACCCTGGGCGCCATGGTGGATGCGGGATTGCCGCTGGAGAAACTGAAGAGGGAACTGGCAAGGCTGGACGTGGATGGATATACTCTCACCGCCGAGAAGACGCGCCGCAAAGGGATCGTTGCTACAAAGGTCACCGTCCGCCTGGAGGAGGAGGCCCAAAGGGGCCACAGGCACTACCCGCAAATCATCGGGATAATTGAAAAAAGCACCCTTGACGCAAAAGCGAAGGATATCGCCAAAAGAATATTCACCACCCTGGGTGAGGCGGAGGCGGCTGTCCACGATACGTCCCTGGAAAAAGTGCACTTTCACGAAGTGGGCGCCGTCGATTCGATTGTGGACATTGTGGGCGCGGCCATCGGGTTTTGCCAATTGGGTATCGACGAGCTGGCTGTCTCCCCTATCAACACCGGCCATGGGACGGTGCAAACGGAGCACGGGATTCTCCCTGTGCCCGCTCCCGCCACCGCCATGATCCTGCGGGGTATCCCCACATACGCCGCTGGGCCTGCGGTGGAGCTGACCACTCCCACTGGCGCCGCCATAGTGAAGACCATGGGCTCATTCTTCGGCCCTCAGCCGATGATGACTTCACAGGTCATCGGCGCCGGGGCGGGCGGGATGGAGCTTGCGGATAGGCCAAATATATTGCGGCTTTTCATCGGCCAAAGATCTACCGGTCTGATTTCGGAGAGGCTGATAGAAGTTTCCACCAATATCGATGACATGAATCCACAGGCCTTCCCTGGTGTAATGGAGAAGCTCTTCGCCGCTGGGGCGCTGGATGTGTCGCTGACTCCGGTCCAGATGAAAAAGGGGCGACCGGCCTATATCCTGACGGCGCTGGCCGAACAGAGCTCCAGGATCTCTTTGCAGACAATATTTTTCCAGAGCACCACCACCCTGGGGCTGCGTGTGACTGAGGTGGAGCGGGTTTCGCTCCCGCGTCGTATCGTGGAGGTTCAGACAAAATTCGGAGCCATTAGCGTGAAAATGGCCACCCTCCCCGATGGCGGGCAAAAAGCTGCGCCCGAATTCGAAAGCGTACGGGCGGCTGCGGCCGCTGCGAAAGTCCTATTCGACACGGCGTACTGGGAAGCGGTCCGGAGGGCTATCGGATAGGCTCCCCGAATTCGAAAGCGTACGGGCGGCTGCGGCCGCTGCGAAAGTCCCATTCGACACGGCGTACTGGGAAGCGGTCCGGAGGGCTATCGGATAGGCTCCCCGAATTCGAAAGCGTACGGGCGGTTATAGCCG
>JAOUNV010000257.1 GCA_029880775.1 Nitrospinota bacterium
TAACACCGCCACCGGCAAGCTGATGGTGGAAGTGAATCCGGAGTTTTTCCGCCCGACGGAGGATTGTGTCATGGTAGGGGACTCCTCCAAAGCCCGCCAAAAGCTGGGCTGGAGCCCGACAGTGTCCTTCGATGAATTGATCGGGCTGATGTAGCGATGCGATTATGAGCAAGCCGATCCGCCTGCTTGTGGACTGCCATGTGTTCGATGGCGGATATCACGGAGTCCGCTCTGTCATCAAGGGGCTATACAGCCACATGATCCAGCAGACAGAAGATATCGAGTTCTTCCTTGCCGCCCACGACACAGAAAATCTAAAAAAGGAATTTCCTGCTGGGGAACGGGTCCACTACGTTCAGTACACCTCTCATTCCCGCTACTATCGCCTGGCGGTGGACATCCCCCGGCTTATCACCGCCAACAAGATCGATTACGCCCATTTCCAATATGTCATCCCCCCGTTCAAAAAGTGCAGATATATAGTCACCATACACGATATTTTGTTCAAGGAATTCCCGGAGATGTTCCCCTTCTCCTATCGGCTGAGCAAGGGGGCGCTGTTTGGCTGGTCGGCCAGGAGGGCGGATATCCTGACCACCGTATCGGACTATTCCCGGGAGAGGATAGCCCGTTATTTCGGCATCGACCACACGGCCATCCACACTATCCCCAACGCCATTCATAACCATTATTTCAATCCGAGGTCACGGACCGAGGCTCGGCAGGCAGTGAAGAAAGCCTTTGGATTGGAGAAATATATTCTGTTCGTCAGCCGGGTGGAGCCACGGAAAAACCATCATAACCTTGTACGCGCCTTCGAGGCCTCCAGCCTTTGGCGCCAGGGCTATAAGCTGGTCCTGGTCGGCTTCGCCTCGGTCCCGTATCCAGAATATGACCGGGCCATGGCCTCCCTTTCATCCGGGTGCGCCCAGGCCATAGTCCACCTGGAACATATCGGTGAAGAAGAGATCATCCAACTATTCAAAGCCGCGGAGCTTTTCGTCTATCCCTCCATGGCCGAAGGATACGGCCTCCCCCCGCTGGAGGCGGCAGCTCTGGAAGTACCCACCATCTGCTCATCGGCCACGGCTATGGAGGAGTATGGCTTTTTCGGGGAGGGGCATTTCGATCCAGGCGACGAGGGAATGCTGACAAAGCTGCTGGTGACGGGGGTGGGAGAGAGTTTCAAGGCGCAGGATCGCCTGGCGAAAATAAAACAGGCAGTGAGGGAACGCTATTCATGGAGCAAAAGCGCCGAGGCTCTCCATCGACTGATAGTGGAGGACAACGCGCGCCGATGAGAACCAAGCTCTGCGTAAAACGATGATTCATATTCCGCCGCCGCATGAGATGAAACAATGGGCCTAAAGATCGCGTTCATGGGGTTTCGCGGTATCCCGAAGGGGTACAGCGGATTCGAGACATTCGTCCGGGAGCTGGCGCCGAGGCTGGTGGAGCGGGGTCATGAGGTCACCGTCTATGGCCGCTCATACCACATGGAAGGCGCCGGAGACGAATATAAGGGTGTCCGGTTGGTATCTCTGCCCACCATCCGTAGCAAGCACCTGGAGACGATTACTCATACCACCCTGTCGGTCCTCCACGGCTTGTTTCGCGGATACGATCTCGTTTATTTCTGCATCGTCGGCAATGCGCCGGTGGCCTTTATCCCCCGACTTATGGGGGCCAAGGTCTTTTTAAACGTGGATGGCGCGGACTGGCAAAGGGAGAAGTGGGGCGGCTTTGCCAGAAATTATCTGCGAGTCTGCGAGCGGGTCGCCCCATGGACGGCCAACGTCATAGTGGCGGACGCACGAGTGATCCAGCAAAAATATGAGAAGCTCTACGGCGCTCGCTCGCTCTTCATCCCATACGGCGCCAACATCCTCCGCGACGATGGGACGGAGGAATTGGAAAAGCATGGCCTGACAAAAGGGGAGTATATCCTCTTCGTCAGCCGCCTGGAGCCGGAGAACCGGGCGGACCTTCTGATCGAAGCGTTCAAGAAGGTTAAGACCGATAAGAAGCTGGTGATCGTCGGCTCCGCCCCATATGGCCAGGAATATATCCAATCCCTGAAGGACGCGGCGGATGAACGAGTGATTTTCACCGGCGGAGTGTTCGACCAGGGGTACCGCCAGCTAAGCTGCGGGGCGTATCTTTTCACCCTCCCCTCCGCCGTGGATGGCACCCGCCCTGTGTTGCTGGATCAGCTCGGAGTCGGTAACTGCGTCCTGGTGTGCGGCACTCCCGCCAACAGCGAAGTGGCGGGGGATCATGGGGTAGTCTTCGATCCGAAGAACCCGCTGGAGAGCCTGGCCAATGAGCTGCAACGTCTGATCGACAATCCAGATATCGTGGAAGGATACCGGCAAGGCGCGGCCCGGCGGATCGAGGAGAGCTACTCGTGGAATATGGTCACGGAGATGAACGAGAAGGCGTTCTTTGAGGCGCTGGGGAAGGGGAAGTAGACAGGTCGGCGACGCATACGGCCGAGCCGCACACGGCCACGTCGTTTATTGCTTCACCACCACCCTGGTGGAGGCCAATCTATCGTGCAAAGATTTTTGCTCCGCGCGGTCCACTAAGGTCAGGATGATATCGGCCAATTTCCATAACAATGCCGGGCATCCAAGAACAAATACAGCCAATGCCGCCAATTCCACGTCGGCCAGCATTATAAACGCCATGGGGGCCATAAGATACGGGCCGTCGAGGAACAACCATCTATATGTAGCTTTTTTTAACGTAATAGGTAATCCGTCGAGTTCAACTACTTTCAGCCCTATAATCATCTTCCCTATCGTTTGGCCCCATTTTCCGTGAAAATACGTGAAATACAACATCCCAATGGCTAGCATATCCACATTTATGGTGCCAGTAGATCCCCCTAACGCGGGACTGATTGCTAATCTGGGAATTGTTACCCACTCAATATATTCTAACCACCCAAGAAGCCTGATCATCATAGATATAATTATTACCACAAGAGCGTCAAGAAAAAGCGCGCAGAACCTGCTTAAGATACGTGGTGTCTCCAGCTCCCCCGGCAATGCCCGTCGCGTGTGTCGCCTGCGTACAAACTCATCCCCCCCTTCAAGTTTTGAATCGTCATCCATGCGCATCCCCCTACGCGATCTTCGCCGATTCCAGAGTCAGCGCCACGTTCAGTGTAGCTTGCTCGTCGGAGAGATGCTCGATATCCGTCGGCAGGTTATACCTCTCCCGGATCATGACACCAGCCCTGCGGAAAAGCTCCTCCCGCGCGTCTGGGTCCAGCTCGTCGCGACGCACAGTCAGGTCGAAGATCAAGTCCCGCTCCTCCCTGGTGGCCCGGTTCAGGATTCTGGCGCGGATCGCCGGGTCCTCCTGGAAGGTATTCACCCGGCCCGCCACCACCACCGATTCGCTGGGCAACGGCCTTGTGGAATCGACCGCCACCAGCGTATCGGCGGCCATGTCGCCCAGTCTGCGGCTGTATGGGTCCAGCAACGCCACGATCCCCCCCACGGTCATGGCCATCGGAAGACTGTCGAGTATCCGGACAAGGTTGCGCATGAAGGTCTCGTTAAAGCCCAGCTTTCCCCCGCCAGCGGCGATTACTCTTATTCCGAAATAGCGTTTGCCCGGTGTCTGCCCCGCCCAGTAGAGCTCGAAGATGGTGAAATAGAAAAAATCGAGGATGAAAAAGATGAGTATAATCGCCGTATGGCCCACGTCCCCACCCTCCTTTAGGGCGTATACCGCCGTAAAGCGAAGAACGGTGATGAATAGCTGGTCTATCAGCCACGCCATAGCACGGCTGACCAGGCCTGCGGTCTGATAATGGAACACCACCTGCTCCGGCGTGATGATCCTGTATCTGGCCATGGTATAAGCGCTCTTAAGTTAATTTGAATCTGGCGACCGCATTTGCGCCGTGATGGTCTATACTAACCGGGGTATATATGGATTTCAACACGTTCATAAAAAATCGGCGCCCAGAGTGGGCCAGGCTGGGGGAAGTGCTCGACCAGGTGGACAAATCCGGCATGGAGTCTTTAAGCCCGGAGGACGCCGAGGAGTTCTTCACACTGTACCGCCAGGTCTCCGGCGATACAGTGTGAA
>JAOUNV010000258.1 GCA_029880775.1 Nitrospinota bacterium
GGAGGATGTCATCCAGGCGTACCGGTTCATCTTGCGCCGTGAACCGGAAAGCGAGGAAGTGGTGGAGCACACCTTGCTGCGATGCGCCAGCATGGAGGAGTTGCTGGATGTGTTCGTCAATTCAGAGGAGTTCAAAAACCTGCAGGGCCGCTGACCTTATCGTCCCGTAAATCGTCTTCCACGGTTGTCTATTCTTGCTATCCGAACCTCCTCCACCCCAGGCATATTGCGCAGCCAATTTGACAGCTCTTTCGCCTGGTCCGCTGTTGATGTGATAGCGAACAAAGTGGGCCCCCAGCTGCTCTGGCCACAAGCCTTGACGCCCTCCCTGCGCATCCGACGCAGGATCGCCCGTCCATTTTCGGTGGAGGCCATCCCCCCCTGCAGCGCGCCGAACTGCCGGGCCGCAGAAGACTGCAAAGCCGCCACGGCCCCCTCGAAAGAACCGAAGTCGCCACTGGCCGCGCCGCCGATCAATCCCGCCACAGCCTCGTCCTCCACACGGTTTTTCACCCTGGCGGAGCAGGGAGGTATTGAATGGATTTTCCCCTCCTCCTCTGAGCCATGAAGGCCCTGCAGGTCTGTCCCGTTTATCGTGGGGGATATCAGAACCACCCGCCAATTCCCAGGCGCCGCCGTGTGGACGATGCTTCCCTCCACATCCGCCGCCAGCCCACCTTTGGCGAATAGAACCGCCCCCATGGCGCTTCTTCCACCGCGCCCCGACAGCCTGGTCATCCTCAAAATATCCATCCGCTTCCCCACAAGCTTCAGCGCTCCCGCCGCCGCCGCCAGCGCCATCCTGGTGCCGGAGCCGAAGCCTTGGTGGGAGGGGAGGGGGGTTGGTAATTCTATCGATACACTCTCCTTTAGTCCAAGACTCCGTAGTACCGAAGACGCAACCCGTTCCGCGGGATGTCGGGAGCCGACACCCCGGCGCAAAGTAACCACCATCTCCAGCCGGGGGGAGGCGAGGCTCAGCCCTGCTGCTATGAATCCCGGTTCGGCGGAGGTCTTCACCAGCCCCAGGTGCAGCCTGGCCGGGGCGCTTACAATAATAGAGTGATCAGTCATTTTCGCTCCAATGCTTTTCGATAAGCTCCATCGCCTCCAGCTCCTCCGCTCCGCCGGTCTTATCCACTATGACGCGGCTTCGGCCCAGTTGATCCACGATCTGGCTATCCGGCAGCACTCCCTTGCGTGTGACGGTGATCAAAGCCTCGATCACCGCTCCCCGCGCCCGACAATACCCGGCCGCCGGAGTCTTGATCACCCTCCGCCCTGTGATCCGCCCGATGAACTCCGTCTTGCCATCCATCTCCATCTCGCTTTTAACAACAAAGTCGAGCGCCTCATCCGCGTCGTCCATCGTGGCGCCTTTCGCAGTAGCCGCCATTTTGTATGCCGGCGTATGGTCATCCAGAGCCGTAAGGACAAACAACCGCACATCGGAGGCAAGGTTGATAACACATGAGCGGGATGCGCGCAGGTTCTGGTATGTTCGGGAGCCGTGATAGACCACTATTGACCATTGCCCCTCTTTGGCGATTCTGGCGCCCATCGGGGCGAAGTTTGGTGCGCCATCAGCGCTGATGGTGGAGACTATTGTCTCTATAATCATTTATTTCCCCTGGTCCGCCGCCTGCCAGAGGTGGTGATATATCCCCAGGTCAGCGGCTGATCCTGGATATAGTTTTTGCCAAGTTCCAGGGCAGTCTGCGCCTTTTGTAGCTCCATCCCCAGGTAGAACGCATGGGCCGCGTCTTCCACTTCCAGGTCGTCGATGATCCCCTCCGCCGTGTATGACTTTATGTAAACGTCCTTGTTGAAGATATGGATTTTTCCTTCCGCCACGAAAATACGGAAGTTTCTATCGTTCACCATCTTCTGTATTCTGGCTATTTGCCTGGCCGAAAGGCCTGTTAGCTTTTTGTCTCGCATGACCAGCAGTCGATGGTCATATCCCTTCGGCAAGATCCCGCTCCCCACTGCGTATTCCATCACCTGTCGCGCCGCCGCCAGTTGCGGCACAGCTCCCTTATTCCATGTGGCCACTTCAGTGGTGAGGGCGTAATCGATGCGAAGCTCCGCGCAGAGCCCGGCAATCATGGCGTTGATCCCCACGTTATCCGCCTCAGCCAGCTCCACCAGGTTCCCCACTCCCATCAGCACCGGCGCCTCCGGGAACTTGCGGCGGACTTCCACATATCTGGCAATAGACTTCGCCGCCCCCATAGCCAGCGGGTCCAGGATCGGATCCAGAACTGCGTTTACCCCCTGCGCATTCAGCTTGTCGTAGGTCTTGTACATGCTCGTTAATCCCTTGCCAAAGTCTGGAATCACCACCACCTTTCCTTTCAGCCGTGGGGCGACATGCATAGTGGCGGAGTTGACTGAAAGGAACATTCGCGCCCCGGCGCGGCTGCCAGACAGCAATTCATCTGGATTGGCGGAGTCGATACTCACATTGAATCCGAGGCGGCGAAGCTCTTTGACCGCCTGCGCCAGATGGGGAAACGGTGTCTGGTTCATACACCCGATGTCGATCCAGTCCGCGCCTTCACGGGCGTATTGCCTGGCTCGCTTCACGATTTGACTGACGGAGAGGGTGGGCGCGTCCACGATCTCGGCCACGATTTTCATCCTGGGTTCGCCGTACTCGGGTGGCTTGATTTTTTCGCCAAAGTGGCTGGGCAGGTCCATCATCTCCACAGGGCCGCGAGAAACCTTCAACCCGGAGATCTTGGCGATCGGTTCCAGGGCGCCCTTGCATCCGCCAGGGATCATGATCTCCCCCTCCAGGCCGGAGGGCAACTTGCGGGCGATATACTCTGTCTTCATCAGGGCCGACACATGGGCTGGCAGCGCCGTGACCGTATAGTCGAAAACGCTTTTCAAGGTTTTTAGCAGTTCCGTCAGCGCCGGAGCGGCCAGTTGGCCGGTGACGAAGTTGATCCTGCGTCGTTTCACAAGAAGAGTTCCTTGACTGCGGATCGAAGCTGATCCAGGTTCCTTGCCAGACGAACTCCTTCCATGGCGGCCAGGCGATCTGTGTTTTCCAGATCAATCTTGCGGGGGTAGACCTTCACCCATCCGGTGGGGCTGAGGGTGTCCATCTCCGGGGCTGTGTCTGTGGGGTATACCACGATCGGGGCGCGGCCCTTGCCTGCCTGGGCGAAGATGTTGGTAATCAGGTTGTCCGATATCCCCAGCACACACTTGGCCACGGTGTTGGATGATGTCGGCGCCACCACCAGCCCACGGTAACGCCCGGTGGCGAACTGCCCACACACCGGGGCGCATGGGGAGCTGTCGCGATGAACCTTGCCTGGGAAGGTATTGATGTCTAGCTTGTACATCCGCAGCACGTCCTCCGCCGCCCGGGAGAGGAACACCTCCACATCCGGTATTCCCGCCATAAGGTCCCATATCGTTTGTATCTCATGCCCCGCGCCGGTGATGGCCCAGCCGAGCTTTCCCTTGCCCATGGTTTATCCTCTCCTCTTTTTCAAAGCGCCGTAGCCATGCTTCATGAAGTAAACAAAAAGCGCTGCGGCGGTCAGGTCCGCCGTGGTCCCTGGATTGAGCAGGTTGGAGCCGATCCGTAACGCCTGGTCGAACCCATACACAGCTTTACGTCCCCTGGGGGAGAACATGCCCCCCAGCGTCAGGATTCTACCCGCTTCCTCGGCGGCGCGCAGAGCCATCTCCGGCTCGTTCTTGCGGGCGATCAGTGAGTCTGGGTAACGGCTCATGATCCCCAGGAATGTCTGAACCACCGCTTCTCTGATGGGCAGGCCTGCGTCTATATTCTCCTTCATCTCCGGCGCGCCCAAACCGAATGTGATGGGAAAGCCGTTGGCGTATTCATGGGCAATCCAGTCCCTGTCCGCGGCAAGGCGCATCGCCTCTTTCAAGGTCACATCAGGTTTTTTGCGAACATCCTGTTTGGGCTCCTTGCCCAGCCCACCTGGGTTTGCGGATCGTATTGCCTTATAGGCAATCTCCGCGTCTTTTTTAGTGAGAGCTGCCAAGGTGGTGGAGACAGACTTTCGAGATAGCGATCCCTGCTTGCAGAACGAGTGGGCCAATGGGACCAG
>JAOUNV010000259.1 GCA_029880775.1 Nitrospinota bacterium
CAACGATTCGGGCGAGGCCCCCACGATCTGCTGGTCGGCGAAGTTGAGATAGAACATGTATGGGGAGGGATTGACGGCCCGCAGCGCCCGGTATACCTGAAACGGCGGCACCCGCAGCCTGGTGGCCATCCTCTGCGCCAGCACCACCTGGAAAATATCCCCCTCCACGATATAATCCTTGCAGCGCAGAACATTTTTCTCGAACCGCTCCTGCTCCATGTTGGAGACGAAATCCACCGCCGCCGGGTCCCCCTTCACCGTCTGGAAATGAGGCAGAGGACCTTTGAGTTTATTGATCAGCGCGTCGATGCGGGCGCAGGCGCTCTCGTATGCGGTGTCCACATCGCCGGAATTGACGTGCGCATTGCACACTACCTTTATGGTATTGGCGATGTTGTCGAATATCAAAATGGTGTCTGTGATGACGAACATGGCGTCGGGCGCGTCCAGCTCATCCTTGGCGGTCTCCGGCATTTTTTCGAAGTAGCGCACGCTATCGTAGGAGAGAAACCCGACAGCCCCGCCGAAGAACCTGGGGAGCCCCGGCACCGGAGCAGGTTTATACTCGGCCATCAGGGTCCGCAGTTCGTCCAGAGGATCGCCCTTGGCTTCATATTCGGTTTTTGCGCCATCCCGGAGGATGGTCACCTTCCGGTCCTTGTATGTGAATATGATGGAAGGATCCGCGCCCAGAAATGTGTATCGGCCCCACTTCTCCCCCCCTTCCACAGACTCCAGGAGGAAAGAATGCTCCCCCTCGCCAAGCTTCATGTAGGCGGTGACGGGGGTGTCCAGGTCGGAGAATATCTCCCGATAGACAGGGATCAGGTTCCCTTGCTTTGCCAGTTCGGCAAATTGTTTTTTGTTCAGCGAGTACATTCGCTTATCGTGTCCAATGCAAGTTTAAAATGGCAATGATATCAGGATTCAAACCGGTTTGTCGTCTCTAGGCGCACGATGGCCGGTTTTCCTTGATGCCCATCCAGGAAAGCCCTTCGTCGAAATACTCAAAGCCGTATCTTGCGTATAGCTTTTCGGTCCCCCTGGTTCTCAGGATCACCTCCGTTCCCTGCACATCCGGGTGGGCCAGCGCCGCCTCCAGCAGCCATTTGCCCAGGCCCTTGCCGCGATGCGCCTCATCCACCACCACGTCGCACAGCCAGGAAAAGACCGCGCCGTCCGTCACCACCCGGGCAAAGCCGGCCTGGCGGCCATCATGAAACACCCCGAAGCATATGGAGCTTTTCACGCTCTTTTCCGTGGCCTCCAACGTGCGGCTCCCCGCCCAGTAGGTGGCGATCAGCAACGCGTGTATGGCCTTGACATCCATTCTGACGTTGTCATCGGTGAGTGTATATCCCTCTTTTGTCTGTTCCATCCTTTACTCCTCGCTCCTGTACTCCACATCCATAAGGCACAGCCCCTGCGGTGGGGCGCAAGGCCCGGCGGCGCGGCGGTCTTTCGCCTCCAGTATGGTGGCAACATCTTCCGGGGGTGTCTTCCCTCGGCCAACTTCCACCAGCGTTCCCACCAGATTGCGGACCATCTGTTTCAAGAATCCGCTTCCAGTGAAGTTCATTATCACCAGGGTCCCCTCACCTTCGGCTGTGGGCGCCGGTGGGGGATAAAAACTTTCCACTCTACCCAGAGCCATATCCAGCGCTATTAGCCTGCGCACTGGCGACTTGGAGGAGCATCCGGAGGCGCGGAAGGAGGTGAAGTCGCGCTCCCCTATCAGCATCGTGGCCGCGGCGCGCATCGCCGGGATATCCAGCGCATGTGGAATGCGCCAGACCCGCCCGTGGGAAAATACCGATGGAACACGGCTGTTGTGGATGATGTATCGGTATGTCTTGTGGGTCGCGTCCTTGCGGGCGTTCCACCGGTCATCGACTGTGGAGACAGCCCGGACGGCGATATCCTCCGGCAGCAGAGAGTTGAGCCCGCGCAGAATCTGGATGTCTTCCATATTGGTGGCCACATCCACATGGGCCGGTTGGCACAGCGCATGGACACCAGCGTCTGTGCGGCCAGAGGCTGTGACCCGGACCGGGTGGCAAATCATTTTCGTCAGCGCCTCCTCCACCACCTGCTGGATGGAGAGGGCGTTATCCTGCCATTGCCATCCTGAGTAGCGGCCACCCAGGTATTCCAGATCCATCCTGATCCGTCTTTTTTCGGCGGCTGGGCGTCTTTCCTGGTTTGGAGTATCGTCCATCGATAAATTAAAAAAAGGCCGACCCGTATGGCCGGCCCGGATTTATATTGATTCCGGTTATACCGAAGCCACCGCGCGTACCAGGTCCATGGTGGTGTCTCCTTTGAGCACTTTCCAGATGCCATCCTGCTTCAGGGTGCGCATTCCACCTCTTATGGCGGCGTCCCTCATCTCTTCCACTGTGCCCTTTTTCTGTATCAGCTTCTTAAGCTCCAGGCTCATGTTCATTATCTCGTGCAGTCCGGTTCGCCCCTTCAGTCCGGAGTTGTTGCATTTGGGGCATCCTTTCGGCTGACATATGTTTATCTGAGGGACCATTTCTTTCAGCTCCGGCCATATTTTTTCGCCATACTCTTTTGCCATCTGAGCCAGCATCTCCTTGGAGGGATTGATTTTTTGCTTGCAGAAGGGACATAGGGTGCGCACCAGCCTCTGGGCCAGCACTCCCAAAAAGGCGTCGGCGAAGTTTAGCGGATCCAGGCCCAGGTCTATGAGCCTTGTGACAGTCTCCGGGGCGGAGTTTGTATGCAGCGTGGAGAAGACCAGGTGACCCGTCAGCGAGGCCTCAATGCCCATATTGGCGGTTTCATAGTCGCGCATCTCACCGATCATTATCACGTCCGGGTCGGCCCGGAGGAAAGCTTTTAGCGCCACTGCGAATGTGAGGTCGATCTGGCGATGCATCTGCACCTGGCGCAACCCGCGCTGGGTGATCTCCACAGGATCCTCGGCGGTCCATATCTTCCGCTCCGGGGTATTGATATGCCCCAGGGCGGAGTGCAACGTGGTGGTTTTACCAGAGCCGGTGGGGCCCACACAGAGGAACATGCCGTACGGGTGGGCCACAGCGTCCAGGAAGAATTTCATGTTCCTGGGTGACAAGTTCAGCCTGTCCAACGGCAAAGGCTCGCTGGCCGCCAGGATACGCAGGACCGCGTCTTCGTTGCCGCCATACGTGGGCAAAGTGGCGACACGGTATTCGATAAGCTTGTCCCCATGTTTTAGCTGTATCTTCCCATCCTGGGGCATGCGCCTTTCCGCGATGTTCAGGTTGCTCATGATCTTGACCCTGGCCAGGAGGGCCTTTTTCCAGTTGGCCGGGATCTCTTTGAAAAGGTAGCAGGAGCCGTCTTGCCTGTATCGGACGATGGTGTTGGACTTGCCGGGGTATGTCTCTATATGTATATCGGAGACACCGCGGTTGTACGCCTCCACCAGCAGGTAATTGACCAGCTTCACCACGCCGGAGTCCCCCTCCTCCACAGTGATCCCTTCGTCGTCGAACTCCTTGTCCGTGGCTTTTTCGTCGCCGTCGGTCAGCTCCAGGTCGCTATCGTCAAACTCCCGGCCCACTATCGATTTCTTCTGGCCGGAGAGCTTTGCGATGACCTGATTGATGTCGTCTCGGAGACCCACGAACATGTCGAACTTGCCGCCGCGGATCATCATGGGGATCTGGGCGACTTTGTTTTGGTCCGATGGATCCTCCACCAGAACGTGAACTTTCCCCTCCTCCTCGCGGAAAGGAGTCCATCCGTTGGCCTCCAGAAAGCTGAAAGGATTTTTCTTGTTAAGCCTGTCCATCAATGACAAGGAAGGCACGAAGGATTCATCATAAGAAAAATAGGGAAGATTGAAATACGCCGACAAGGACTTTAGCACCTTTTCCCTGGGAACCTTGGTGATCTTAATGAGCACCTCCTCCAAAGTCCAGTTGCGCAGCCGCGCTTCCCGGATGGCCTTTTCCAGGTCCTCACGTGTGACAACGTTCTGGTGCATCAGCCAGTCGTACTTGGTCTTGTACTTTACAGACCTTTTCTGCTGATTGAACAGAGCCAGACCCAGCACCTCGGCTA
>JAOUNV010000260.1 GCA_029880775.1 Nitrospinota bacterium
GAGCCGCTTCTGTCAACTTGTCGAGAAACGCGGGATTCCGGCTGGCAAGGTCCGCCATATCCGACGCCTGCCCCTGGAACCTTTTCTGCAATTCATGGGTATATCCTGGAAAATCATATTTTTTAGCCAAGTTATCTTTTGATTCCTTCACCTGAGAGATAAGTTCATCCAGACTTTTGTCCAGCGCATCATCACGAAGGAACTGGTTTATGGGAAGTCCTTGCTCAAGTATGCTTCGGAAGGCCTCGTCGAAGTTCATACCATGACGCATCATCATGTCCGTTATGGCGCGGATCAGCTCATCCAGGGTGAAGGGGGGCCTTTGGGGTTCCTCGTATTCGCTATACCTGTGGATTATCATGGCTCTTGCTTACATTGTAACAAGTCAAGGCTTGACAGCAAAACCAAATACGGGCGCAAAGGCAGAAGCAATATTATCTTTTTTGGATTTCGGTTTTCAGCCGGATATATTCTTCGCGTAGCGCCTCCATGGCCTTTGGAGCGTTTTCCAACCTGCCATCGCTACATATCGTCTCCAGATCTATCGCGCGCGTCATCAGCGGACGAGCCCCAAGCTGTAGTGAGGATCCCTTTATCCCGTGCGCTTTTATTTGGGCGGTCTGCCTATCGCCTCTTGCCAAAGCCTTCTCCATTTCCAAAAGGTTTTTTTCGGTTATCTGGATAAACTTGCCTAACAACCCGTTGATCTTTTCCTCGTCGTTGTACATTATTTGGCGTAGGCTGGTCAGGTCGCATACTTGGTCCCCCACGCCCACGTTCAACGGGGGAAATAATTCCTCCTTCATAAAAACATGGGTAACGCCGCTGATGCGGCCGACTTTCTGGCTGAGCATATCCAGGTCGATCGGCTTTGACATATAATCGTCCATCCCCGCCGCCAGGCACTTTTCCCTGTCACCCTTCATGGCGCTGGCGGTCATGGCGATGATGGGTATCTTGCCACCTTTTGCGCGGATGGCCTTGGTCGCGTCGAACCCACTCATCACCGGCATCTGGACATCCATAAAGATAAGGTCGTATGATCCAGACTCCCACATCAGCACCGCCTCCTCTCCGTTCAAAGCCACATAGGAATCGTGCCCCATATGCTCCACGGCCGAGACCAGAAGCTCCAGGTTGATATGGTTGTCCTCTACAACAAGAATCGAAAGCCGCCTTGCGCCATCGGCTGTCGCGGGTTGAGGGATCGATTGCTCTTTCGTCACCGGACCGGCCCCATAGTTCATCACTGCCCCGATCTTGTTGTACAGGTCCGATTGCCTTACCGGTTTGTACAAGAATCCGTTTATCCCCATTGCCTTGCCCCGAGCGGCCACGCTCCCGCTCACCGAAGAGAGGAGGATTATCCGCATGTTATCAAGCTGGGTATTTCTTTTTATCCTTGCGACAGTTTCAAAGCCGTCAATTTCCGGCATGTGATAATCGAGGAGCAACAGATCGAACGGTTCTCCTTTCTCCGCCGCGCTTAAAAGCGCCGCCAGGGCTTCTTCTCCGGAGTTGACCGCAATGGCGTTAATCCCCCAAGAGGAGGCCATCCCCATAATCACCATCCGGTTCGTGGCGTTGTCGTCCACTATAAGGGTTTTCAGGTTCTTGATGCTGTGGGGCGCCATCTTCTCGGAGGGTTGGACGGGCTCCGCCACCATCAGGTTGGCTGTGAAATGAAATACACTTCCTTTGTCCACTTCGCTTTCCAACCATATTTTCCCGCCCATCAGATCCACCAGCTCGTAGGAGATGCTCGTCCCCAAGCCAGCTCCACCATATTTGCGCGTTGTGGACGGGTCCGCCTGGGTGAAGCGCTGAAAAATCTTTTCCCGTTTTTCCCGGGGGATGCCTATGCCAGTGTCCCTCACGGAAAAATGGATCATGACCCTATCCTCCCTGGCCCACTCCAGGCTGGCGCCCAGCACCACCTCCCCCGTCTCTGTAAATTTTATCGCGTTGCTCACCAGGTTCACTATCACTTGCCGCAGCCGGTTCGGGTCGCCCATCAGATACTCTGGAATATCACTGTCGATCATGACGATAAACTCCAGGCCCTTCTCATGCGCCGACATCGCCTGCTGCGACGCCGCTCCCTCCACCAGTTCGCGCAAGCTGAACCTGATCTCGTCTATTTCCATTTTCCTGGCCTCAATCCGGGACAGGTCCAGGATGTCGTTGACCAGGTACAGCAGTGTTTCTCCGGAATACTTTATTAATTTCATTTTGTCGTACAGTTCAGGCGGGATATCCGTATTCATAATGAGGGAGCTGAGGCCTAATATGCCGTTTAGGGGCGTGCGAAGCTCGTGGCTCATGTTGGCCAGAAACTCGCTTTTCGCCATGCTGGCCTCGTCCGCCTGCTCTTTGGAGCGCCGCAGCTGATCCTCCATCAGCTTCCGCTCGGTCATATCCACCCCCACCCCGATAATGTAGGGTTTGTCCTCCCATCGGATATTAAAACCGTTGAACAAATATGGAATTCGCTCGCCGTTTCTGGTCTGTATAAACGTTTCCATCTGGGCGTGCCCTTCTCGGAGCACTTGCCGAAGTTTTTCATCCACCACCTCCCGATGCTCCTCGGAGATCACATCGATGGCTCGCATTGTGGATAATTCATCCGATGAATATCCTGTCACCTGCTCAAAATTCTTATTCCATCTGACGAAGATTTCATTCTCGTCAACCAGGTAGAACAAGCCCGGCAGGCTGGCGACCAGCGAATCTGAGAATTGGCGCTCCTTGAGAATTTCCTCTTCATACTTTTTTCGCTCGGTGATATCCCGGAAAATCCCCTGTATCACCTGTCGGCCGGCAAGCTTGAATACCTGGGCCCTGATGTCCACCGGAATGAAATGGCCTGCCTTATGAGCCACCACCAGATCCTCGGTCATTGCCCTGCCCGTGGCGATCTGCTCCTTGAAAAGCCTTACGTACTCCTCCGCTTTATCCGCCGGATGGAGCTGGGCCTGTCGCATCCCCACGATTTCATCTTTTGTCCTGCCGATCAGTTCCACCGCTCTTGCGTTACAGTCTATTATTTTCCCACTCTCGATATCCGCTATGAATATGGCGTCTCCGGCGGACTCCAGCAGATTGTTACGATGCTGGACCAGTTCATCGTTGGAAAGACAGGCTTTGCACGCGCCGGCCAGCTTTTCAAATAATGGGCTCATGGACCGTATTACCATGGGGTCCAGCTCTCCCCCGTTCCTCAGCAGAATCAAGACACCCAGGTCCGACAAATCCACTACATGGAAGCTCCATTCTTTTTCCGCCGATCCGGCCAAAGGAAGGGAAGCCTTGAATTCGGCCAAACGCTTATGATCCATCCCGACGGGTATGGATTTTAAAGCCGCTTGATACTGTTCGATGTGGCTGATATTTTTCGGGATGGAAAAGACTTCCTTTAACTGGTATGTCCCGTCAGACGCCATCTGCTGGAAAAGAACACCTCCCACCGCGCAATTGGTGATTTTAAGGAGGGAGCCCAGGCTCCTGCGCAGCATCTGCTTCAGGTCGAGGCTCGTCCCTATAGCCATTGAAAATTCATAATGGCTCTGGATATGCTCCGCCGGAATGAACATCAGCTTGCCAGAACCCCCACCACGGCCGTTTTGTTCAACAGCTCCATATAGTCCCTGCCACTGTTGGCTATCTCCCCCAGGGAGAGAAAGCCTATCAGCGGTGAGCCCGGATCATAGGTAGCGTCGATTTCCTGGCTGAACTCATCCCCCAGGAACATGGCCCGCGACACACAGTCGATGAGCAAAACCGTTTTCTGGTCCGATGCGCCGCCGAAACTGTTCGTGGCGTCTTTAAAGGCGTTATTGGCGGCCCCCACCAGAGATTCCTGATCGCCAGTCAACAAGTCCACAAAGGACTCCGAAGGTATTTCGGCGGCCACCGTCAGCCAGTTGTTCTCGTCCACGGCAAACGGATCACGCACGATGATCTGAGACCCCAGCCTGCTGATCCCGAAAGGAAATGCCTTGGCCACGTCGAAAAAATTGTCCTTGGTTATAGACTTACCCGAGTGTTTTTCCACCACTTCCCTGTAGA
>JAOUNV010000261.1 GCA_029880775.1 Nitrospinota bacterium
CCATAAAGATATCAAGGTAGACAAGTGCTCCGGCTGCGAGGGGATATGGCTGGATCCGGGCGAGCTGGAGCAGATCGCCACCGATGAAACCCATGGATTCAAGGGATTCTTAGGTATGTTCAGCAAATAATCTATCCGGGAGCCGGGCCGCGCGGTCCGGCTTTTTCTACCGCTACTTATAATCCTCAGCGAAGATTATCTCGAAAGGAACCTGGCTCCGCATTTCTAGCGCCATCTTGCGGGCGGCCTGGTATATATTTTTGTCGGTAGTGTTAAACGACACTTCGTCATCCTCGGAGAAACAGGCCAGGAACTTTCCACTTTCATCTGTGGCGGCGCAACGATTGGAAAACAACGTCATCTGGGGCGTAACGATGCTCACCGCCTGGTCCAGTTCGTCCTGCTCCATCTGCAGGACAGCCATCTTGCCCCCCATTTTATCCACCAGGATCAGGGCGTTGGCCTCAGCTTCGGTCATATGCCCCGCTTCCTTCATCCGGATTGGATCCTCGTCCAGCCATTCATCCTCGGCGGAGAATAGGTGGACCGGGAACAGCTCCAGCTTTTCTATGATCTTAAACAGCGCCCTCACCATGGTGGTCTCCATTCTTCGGTCTCCAGGTTGCGCCATTTCGATTGCCCCAGCGTCCATCCTGCCTGTCGAAAGGTTGGTGAAATCAAAACCCAGTACCCTCTCTTTGTCTATATAAGCCAGTTGGCCATCCTCTAGCGCTTCGATCCCGTGGCGACCAAGGGATTGGACAAAAGCCGTTTCTTCTAATACTTCCATATGACGTTTCCGCGAGACCTCATTTATCTGCCGCTTTGTTTTGTCTCCATTATAACCACCTGACAGGCCAATTGCTCCACAAACAGGCCAAATGTCCTGTTTCTGGCGAATCCTCACGCCTTTCCATGAATCATATAGATAATGGATTATATGTGTATAATTTATGATGAAGTATGACTCACTTAAGACGGAAGCAGACAGGAAGGGCGGAAGCGACAATGAGCGAAAAGAAAGAGATTACGACAAATCAGCTTTTGACCAAGATGCGGGAGGCGGGAGGCGCTCCTCTGTTTATCGTGGACGTGCGGAACGAAGACGACTATGACGCATGGAAGATAGAGGATGTAAAAACCCCGGCAACCATCAACCTGCCATATATCGATTTTATAGAAGAACCGGAGCAGATGACAGAAAAAGTCCCCAACGACAAACAAGTGGTGGTGCTCTGCGGCAAGGGTGGCGCCAGCGATTACGTGGCGGACATCCTTAGGAAATCGGGCCGGGACGCGGTGAATGTGGCCGGCGGGATGAAGTCTTGGGGAAACCTGTACCACTCAGAGACCGTGTATGAGAATGGCGATACCCGCGTGATCCAGGTGAATCGGGTGGGCAAAGGATGCCTGTCGTATATCCTGATCTCCGGGAAGGAGGCCGCTGTGGTGGATCCGGCCAGGCATATTGACCAATACCTCGATTTCTTAAAAGAGAATAACTTGACCCTGAAGCTGGTGTTCGACACTCACATCCACGCCGACCACCTCTCCGGCGGAGTTCGACTGGCGGAAGCCACCGGCGCCGAATATCTGCTGAATAAGGAGGACGCGCCAGGCGCCGTCATGAAGTTCCGCAGTCTGGAAGATGGCATGGAATTCAACATCGGCTCCACCAGGCTCAAGATCGTGGCTCTTGGCGCCCCTGGCCATACCCCAGGTTCCACCATCATCGTCTTCGACGACAAGCTCCTCTTCTCCGGAGACACATTGTTCGTCTCCAGCATGGGTCGGCCAGACCTGGGGGGACAGGCGGCAAAATGGGTAAAGGACCTTTACCAGACCATTCAGGGGCTCCAAAAGTTCGGCGATGACTTTCTTATCCTCCCCACACACACCTCCGGACCGGAGGAGTGGGATGACAAGGGAATCGTAATGGCCACCCTGGGGCGGATCCGCGCAGGGAACCCGCTCATGAATATATCGGATGAAAAAGACTTCTCCGCCAGGGTGCTGGCGCATCTTCCGGAACAGCCGGATACTTACGACAAAATGCGGAAGGCCAATATCGGCGCCACAGCCCCCACCGAGGAGGAGATGGAACAGTGGGAACTGGGAAAAAACCGTTGCGCCATAGAGGCGGCCGAAGAGGCCAAAGGAAAACAATAAAGAGCCCAGTCAGGCTGGGGCCTCACGCGGGGAAAGCTGCAATGGGGGGAGGGTGATCGAACAATAGATCGGTTTACATCACATTGCGGATTTAGGGATAATCCCCCGGTCCTGTCATTTGTCCCTTTCATCCCCCGCATTCTCCGCCACTTGCTTCAACAGCCGCTTCAGTTCCGTGCGCTCCTGGCTGGATAGCCCTGTCTGTAGCGCTTCCATTTCCCCCGCCGCCGCCGCTTCCAGCTTAGGGCGCATCCGTCGCGCCCTGGTCGTCAGGCGCACCTGCACCGCCCGCCTGTCTTGCCCGTCTGGACGACGCTCCACGTAGCCTTCTTTTTCCAGCGCCGTTACAGCCCGGGCCACCGCCGCCTTGTCCAGCGCCGTCCGCAGGGCGATCTCCTTCTGCGTCAGCCCCTCCTCCACATACAGCGTGAAGAGGATGGGGAATTGTCCGGCTCCTATCCCGTGGGGCGCCAGCCGCCGGGCCATCCGGGCGGATAACCTGCGGCAAGTTATCGACAGGTACCTGCCGATGGTGTCTGAAAAGTCAATTGCCATAGTGGTTCACCTCTTTGCCGGGCCAGCGGGCGCGGAATGCGGAGGCGCCCGGCGCGTCAACCATATCAGCCCCAGCATGATGGTAAAAAGAACGCCGGAGATCCAGTAGATGTCGCATGTGGCCATCATAACCGCCTGGCGGCGAATGTTCATCATCATCATCGCCAGCGCCGTTTGAGTTTCCATTCCACCTCGCGTCATCATATCCAGGGCGTCGGCAGCGGGCCCGCCGAACCATGTGACGTTTTCCACCAGCCTAGACTGGTGCAACGACGCCCGGTTGTTCCAAATGGTCACCGCCAACGATGCGCCGAATCCGGCAGCCACAAGACGGCAGAAGTTGGTCACCCCCGCCGCCGAGGCGATCTTCTCCCTGGGAATGCAGGAGAAAGTGATGGTTGTCATCGGCACGAACAGGCATGCCATCCCCGCTCCCAAAACGAACCTGGGCATGGCCACATCGTAAAACGTGGCGTCGGTATTGAACCCGGCCTGCCAGAAGCTGGTATACGCATAAACGAGGAAAGCTATCGTGCCCAGGATGCGGGCGTCCATACGATGCACCAGGATCCCCACGAACGGAGTGACCAGCAAGGACAAAATCCCCGTGGGGGACGCGGCCAGCCCCGCCCAGCTGGCGGTGTAGCCCATTTGCGTCTGCAGCCACAGAGTGAAAATAACGATTCCCCCGAAAAAGACCATGAACCCCATGCTGAGGGTGAGCGTGCCTATTGAAAAGTTCCGGTCGCGAAACAGGCTCAGGTCCACCACCGGATGCTCCTCAGTAAGCTCCCACGCGATGAAAAAACTCAACCCCACCGCCGCCGTTATCGCCAGGATCCACACATGGACGCTGGAGAACCAGTCGTGCTCATTACCGATATCGAACATCATCTGCATGCTACCCACGCCGATCACCAGCAGGGCCAGCCCGACCTTGTCGACAGGCTTGCGAGTGACGGGGGTCTCTCTCTCCTTCAAAAAACTCCAGGTGGAAAAAGCCGCCGCCACACCTATAGGTCCGTTTATATAAAAGATCCACGGCCATCCCACATTATCGGTGATCCAGCCGCCCATGATGGGGCCCACAATCGGCGCTATCATGGTGGTCATCGCCCAGAAGGATAGGGCCGTCCCCCGCCGCTCCTCCGGATAGCAGCGCAGCAAAAGGCTCTGGGAAAGGGGAATCATCGGCCCTGCCATGGCGCCCTGCAATATCCGGAACAGCACCAGCATCTCGAAGTTGCTGGCAAAACCGCACAAAACCGACACCGCCGAGAATAGCAGCGTGCAGGTGATGAAGGTGCGTACCTTGCCAAAATTGGCC
>JAOUNV010000262.1 GCA_029880775.1 Nitrospinota bacterium
ATCGCCTCGTCATATTCCACCACAGCCTTGCGGATGCTCTCCAGCAGATCCCGGTCCACCGGGGATGGCTCAGGCCAGGGTTTGGGCGAGTTCATGACATTCCTTATACCCGGCGCTCGATCCGCTCTCCAGCATGGCCCGGAAGAGGCCCACCTCTACCTTGTATTTGACAACACCGATGGCCAGGGCCCCGATTCCCATCACGCCGGGGGCGATCTGTTTCATATCGTCGTGAGGCGCCAAACCCTCGATTCCGGCTGGGGGGACGGCGTTTACATCCGCCACGATGATATCCCTGCCCAAGCTGGCCAGCCCCTTCAGGCTCACCACCTGCACCCCCGCCTTCACTGTGGCGATGGCAATATCGGCGGACTTCATCAGGGCAAGCCTCTCTTCCTCTGTGGCGGCCGATTCCCCATCGACCCTGGAGCCGCATCTCCCGGCGATGGCGTCGGCCACTTTTTGCGCAACCTCCCTGCCACGAGAGGTGACGATCACCGATACTCCGCCAGCGGAGGCGATCAGCTCCGCCGCCACTTGCCCCACCGGGCCTGTGCCGCCGAATATCAGCGCCCGCTTGCCAGGCAATCCTCCGGCGGCCTTTTGCGCTTTGGCCACCAGCGCCGCCCCTGTGGTGTAGGCGCCCTTTGGGTCGGCGAACACTGGAACGGTGAATGGCGGCGACATGGATGCGGTGGCTTTGGCGACGATCCTGCCAGCCAGTTCCACATCGGATCCACCGACGAAGATTGCCGATTTTTTGGCGCCCTTCGGCCCACGGGAAAAGATGATGTCGTGAGTGAGGCTTTCGGTCTGCTCCTCTTTTACAGAGGAATATGGGATCACCGTGTCGAACCCGGAGTCGAGCGCGATGTTTATATCAAAGGGGCTGGGATGGGTATCTGTGGAAAAAAAGAAAAGGTGGTTTCTCATTTTCTGGTATTTCAATTACATTATTCGCCAAATCGGTACGTTACTAATCGTAACGCCTTACCCTTTTTATGTAAAGGCAAATTATCAAGCAAAGCCTTGGGTAGTGGCCCTTTTACCTAAGTATCATCGTGTGATAGCTTATGGCGATGAATATCTGGATTGCTCTCTTTCGTGGGATAAATGTTGGGGGCGCCTCCATCCTGCCGATGAGGGATCTGGCCTCCATATGTCAGAAACTTGGGTTTACCGAGGTGAGAACATACATACAGAGTGGTAATGTGGTATTTCATAGCCCCGAGGGGCTGGCGCCACATCTGACGAAACGAATCGGCGCAGCCGTGATGAAGAGTCATGGGTTCAAACCAAATGTGATACTCATAAGTCTAGATGAACTGGAAAAAGCCGCATCTTCCAACCCTTTCCCTGAAGCCGAGAAAGATCCGAAAAGCCTGCATTTTTTCTTCCTTGCCGAGCTTCCCTCAAATCCTGATATGGAGCGCCTGGAGCAGGTTAAGTCCGATAGCGAGGCGTTCGTCCTTCGAGGCCAGGTTTTTTATCTTCACGCTCCAGATGGTATCGGACGCTCCAAGCTTGCGGCAAAGGCGGAGAAGCTCATCGGCGTAGCCGCCACCGCTCGAAACTGGCGCACAGTGCGCAAAGTTCTGCAGATCGCGAAGCGCCCATAGCGGCTGACGTTTTCGGCCAGCCATGTAGAATCTTTTCATTTGGCCCGAATTCTTGTAACCTGTAGGCTTCACAAAACTATAACAAGGATTGACAATGCGGATAGGCGTGCTCACCGGTGGGGGGGATTGCCCCGGACTCAACGCAGTTATTCGAGCGGTAGTGAAGACGGCCATTCACCAATATCACGATGAGGTGGTGGGGATAAAGGATGGGTTTTCCGGCCTGATAAGCAACCGCACTATACCTCTGGATCTGGAAAAGATCTCCGGCATCATGCCCAGGGGGGGCACCATCCTCGGCTCCTCCAACAGGGATAATCCCTTCGCCTACGCCCAGACCGTAGATGGCAAGCTTGTGAAAAGCGATGTCTCCGCCGTGGCGGTGGAAAATTACAAGAGCAACAAGCTCGACTGCCTGGTGGTGATCGGCGGCGACGGCACTCTGGATATCGCTCACAAGTTTACCGCCAAGGGGCTCAACGTGATCGGTATCCCGAAGACTATAGATAACGACCTTTCATCCACAGATACAACGTTCGGTCACGACACAGCCATTGGCACCGTGATGGACGCGCTGGACAAGATTCACACCACCGCCGAATCCCATCATCGTGTGATGGTGGTGGAGGTGATGGGGCGCGACGCCGGGTGGATATCCATCGCCGCCGGGATCGCCGGTGGGGGGCATATCATCCTCATCCCGGAGATCCCGTTCGACATCGAAAAAATAGCCCAGACGATATATCAGCGAAAGGGAAGGGGAAAGCATTTCACAGTTATTGTAGTGGCGGAGGGCGCCAAGCAAAAAGGTGGTGACCGGGTCATCAAAAGGATAGTGGAAGGAGCTTCCGAAACTGTGCGCCTGGGCGGAGTGGGGGAGATGGTGGCCAGTGAGCTGGAAAGGGTCACCGGGCTTGAGGCCAGGACCACTGTGCTGGGGCATATCCAGCGAGGCGGGTCGCCATCGGCTTTCGACAGAATATTGGCCACCCGGTATGGCGCGTCGGCGGTACATCACGCCCACGAAGGCGACTTTGACCATATGGTGGCGCTTCATACGCCGGAGATAGTGGCCATCCCGCTGGAGAAGGCGCTGCACAAGATGAAACAGGTGCCGCTTGGTGGCAGCCATGTGGTCACCGCGCGGCGGGTGGGGATCAGCTTTGGGGATTGATAGCGGGCGGATATTGTGGAAGTAATACGAGGCCTGCGCAACCTGAAGGCTAAACCTGTCAAACCTGTGGTGACGTTGGGCAATTTCGACGGCGCCCACCTGGGCCACCAGGCCATATTCCGCAGGACCAAGGAAAGGGCGGCGGAAATCGGCGGGATCCCTGTGGTGTATACCTTCGACCCACACCCTTTAAAGCTCCTCTCCTCCGGGGCGGAGCTCAGCCTGCTGTGCACATTCAAAAAGAAAATGGAACTGCTGGCCTCCTGCGGCATGAGCATGACAGTCTGCGCAGATTTCACCCGCGCTTTTGCCGCCATGCACCCGAGAGACTTTGCCGTGAAGCTGGCCACCGGGCTGGAAATGGACACGGTGGTGGTGGGGTTCAACTACTCCTTCGGCCAGGGGCGCGCAGGCTCCATCGATTACCTGAAGAAAATGGGGCAAGAGTTGGGCTTCCGGGTGGAAGTTGTCGAGCCTGTGACTGTGGATGGAGAGCGGGTCTCCTCCTCGCTGATACGTGGGCTGCTGGAAGCGGGGGAGGTGGAGAAATCCACCAGGCTGCTGGGCCGCTACTACTCCATGGAGGGGAAGGTCGTGCCCGGTCATCACCGGGGTGGATCGGTGGTAGGGTTCCCCACGGCGAATCTTAAAACCCCTTCAGAAGTGATCCCCGCAGTGGGTGTGTATGCTGTCTTCGCCAAAATAGAGGGGGGGGAGCCGCTGGATGGAGTGGTGAACGTGGGGCTGAACCCTACCTTCGACAGGGACGACCTGGTGGTGGAGACCCACCTGCTGGACGCCAAAGGGGATATGTATGGCGCGGAGATGGAGATATTCTTTCTCCAGAGGCTTCGCGACGAAGTTAGGTTCGAGTCGGTGGAGAAGCTGCGCGAGCAGATAAGCGCCGACACGAAAAAGGCCATGGAGTTGCTGTCAAAAGCCCGCGGTCAAGATAGATTTATGGACAACTTTACCGCAGGCGCGACTGATGAAAAGTAATACAAAGCGATATACCATATGGGCCGGATGGGCGATCAGCCTTCTGTTCGTGGCCCTTGCCATCTGGAAGATGGATATGGGCAAAGTGTGGGAATCGATGAAGATGGTGAACTTCATCTGGATCGTCCCCGCGGTGGCGGTGAACTTTCTGATCATCTGCGTGCGCTCCGCCCGCTGGAGGATATTCATAGAGCCGGTGAAGCGGATCACTTTCATCTCCACCCTCTCCGCCATGGCCATAGGGT
>JAOUNV010000036.1 GCA_029880775.1 Nitrospinota bacterium
ATTTCGATATAACTCTCCATGCGTTCGCCGGGGGCGCTCTCGCCGGGGGCGCTCCCGCCCGTGGCGCTTCCGCCCGTGGCGGTGAGGTTTGTTCGCACAATGAGCCGGTCCACATGAGGCCGCAGGTTTTTCACCAGATATGGCAGCTGGGCGCACATCTCTGTGGCGCCTCCAGTGATATCCGCTATGTCAGGTCTGGCGGTGGCGGCGAATCGGACCACTTGTTCCGCCGTATTCCGGCTCATCGTCTCTTTCCGGTTCGGTCCCGCCTCCACATGGCAATGCTTGCATGTCTGGTTGCACACATATCCCACATTCACCTGCAGCGTGGAGAGCCGATCCCTTTGAAGCTTCAGTCCGTTTCGCTGCAGAGTGGCGCCGAAGGACTCGGAAGGCTCAGATGATGTTACGCCTGCGGGGCGATCGGTATCCTCTGACGATGGGTGGGAAGTCATGGGCTATTTTAAATGGAGATTTTCTTCGCCACGTTTTTCATTTGCAGCCCATGGACCAGGCTGGCGCCTCCCCTGATGGCGGTGACCACATGCGCCGCTTCGGTCATCTCCGCCGTGTTGGAGCCTTTCTCCAGGCATCCCTGGGTCATGGCGTCTATGCAGTATGGGCATTGGACGGCAAGAGCCACCCCCAGGCCGATCAGGGCTTTCTCCCTTTCGGTCAGTTCTCCCTCAGCGAATACGGAGCCGTAATAGTCGAAGAATTTTTTTGCCAGTTCGGGGGCTTCTTCCCCTATTTCGCCGAATTTAGGTAGGTCGTTGGAATCGTAATATCCGCTCATGGCGCCTCTGGAATGATTGTTTTGCCCATTATTATGGCCCAACGATGATCACTTTTCACATTTATTTAGTGAATCTATCATTTGATGGATTAGAATGGATATGGAAAAGGCGAATGACGCCTTGGCAGTAACCGGTATCTTTATAGGAAGGCCTCACGAAAAGTCTGGCATGACAACATTTCCCATCGATCAAACACATCACAGGCCTGATTCATCCATCCCGAAAAAGGGGGAGGATTCCGCGCATTATCTTGAGCATCAATCTTCCGGTCAGCCGGAACAATCTTATCAGCGATAGCGACAATGGAAACTGTAATACAAGGTTGCGCGTTGTTGCTCTCGATCGTCATGGCGGTAGTGTTCCACGAGGTGGCCCACGGGTATACAGCGCTTCGCTTCGGCGACCAGACGGCAAAGCTTATGGGAAGGCTTACGCTAAATCCGATCGCCCATGTCCATTGGTTTGGCACCATCGTGATGCCAGCGCTCCTGTATTCAGTCTCCATGGCGGCATTCGGCCAGCCATTTATTTTTGCGTTCGCCAAGCCTGTGCCGGTGGATTTTCGAAATCTGCGTAATCCTAAAAAGGACATGATTTGGGTGGCGGCGGTCGGCCCAGCCACAAATATGGTTCTGGCCGTAATGGCCGCGATGTCCATGAGGGTGCTGGGGTTTCTGGCGCCGGACGCCTATAGCCTGTTTAAGTTTCAGATAAACAGCAACACATTGGACCTGACAGGTTCTCTGATGACACCTTTACTTTTCTTCCTGCTTGCATCCGTGTACATCAATATCGTTCTGGCCTTGATCAACCTGATTCCAGTCCCTCCGGCGGATGGAGGCAGGATTGTCACCGGGCTTTTGCCGGATAAGGAGGCCATACAATTCGCCGCAATAGAGAAGTACGGTCTGTTCATCCTGATTTTCATCTTGTTTTATAATCCGCTAAATATTATAAATTGGACGATCCGTCCCTTGATTAACGTGATACTGTATCTGCTTTTAGGGGATTAACTTTTCTGGATTCGGTGACTTCCATGAACAAAAAACGTGTCCTGTCCGGTATGCAGACCACCGGCAAGCTGCACCTGGGCAACCTTTTGGGCGCCCTGAACAATTGGGTGAAAATGCAGGAGGAGTATGAGTGCTACTACTTCGCCGCCGACTGGCACTCCCTCTCCAGCAATTATGAGGAGACGGAGGATCTGGAAGACAACCTGATGGACCTGGGGATCAACTGGATGGCCGCCGGGCTGGATCCGGAAAAAGCCGTCCTCTTCGTCCAGTCGCTGATCCCGGAGCACGCCGTGCTGCACCTGATCTTCTCCATGATCACCCCTTTGCCGTGGCTGGAGAGGGTGCCAAGCTATAAGGAGAAGATGGAGCAGGTGAGCAACAAGGACCTGCACACCTATGGTTTTCTCGGCTATCCGGTGCTCCAGGCGGCCGATATCGTGTTATACAACGCCCACTATGTCCCCGTGGGGATAGACCAGCTTCCCCACCTGGAGCTGACCCGGGAGATCGTCCGGCGCTTCCACGATATTTACAAATGTAAGGTGTTTGTGGAGCCGGAAGGGAAGATGAGCCATGTGCCGAAGCTGCCTGGGACCGATGGCAGAAAGATGAGCAAGTCCTATGGCAATGCCATATACCTCTCCGACTCGAAGGAGGAGATGTTCGGCAAAATAAAAAATATAATTACGGATCCGGCCAGGGTGCGGAAGACCGACCCAGGTGATCCGGACAAATGCGTGGCCTTCAGCTTCCACAAGGTTTTCTCCGCGCCGGAGGAAAACGAACTTACCATGACGGAGTGCAAGGGAGCGGCCAGGGGATGCGTGGCATGCAAAAAATCCTTGGCGGATAATATATTCAAAAGCTTGGAGCCGTTGTTGGAAAAAAGGGCATATTGGGGCCAAAGGCCGGACGAGGTGCTGGGTATTCTGAAGGATGGATCGGTGAAGGCAAGGAAAGTGGCCATCGAGACCTTGTCGGAGGCGGAGGACGCGATGCGTTTTAACTTTTCAAAGATCCTTCCCGGAGTCAGATGAATTATAAAAATAGCTTCTTTTGAAGAAAACTTTTTCAAATCCCGCCGATGTGTCCGTCCCAAATCCTAAAATTACTCAAAGTGACATCTCATGCTTGAAAATATAAGGATTCCGCGGATGGGTTGGGTGGCGCTCCATGTAGCGCTAATTTTGCTAATGAGCTGGATGGCCGCCGGCCTTCTCAACGGCATGGTCATCGCCGCCGCCTCTCCCGCCACCCAGGGGCGCACGTCAATGTTCGCATCGGATCGGTTCTCAGGTGGCGGCTCCCCTCTGCGGGATTACTCATTGATCATCCGGAAGAATATTTTCAATTCAGAATCAGTGGATGATTGGTCTGATACGGAAATGTCCTACGCATCGCGAGATGTTGGCGAAATTGACAGCCTGAATGCCCCCCATACCGCGCTAAACCTGAAGCTGATGGGAACCATGGTTTGGGACGAGTTGCGTGTGGCGGTGATCCTCGACCAGTCGAATAAAGAGAACACGTATCGGCTTCACGATTATGTGAGCGGCGCTGAGATAGTGAGCATAGAGCCGAGCCGTGTGGCCCTGTTGAACAACGGCAGATTGGAAGCCCTGTCGCTGGAATACGCGGGGAAAGAATCACCAGTCACGAGCCGTTTTTCATCGACGAATGTCTCTTCTATGACCAGCGATGTGGTGCCCACAGGCAATGGCGCCATGATTTCCAAAATATACCTGGAGAGCCAACTTAAAAACATGAACCAGCTTCTCACACAGGTCCGGGCGGTGCCTAACCTCGACAGCTCGGGAAATACAAACGGATTCAAGCTATTCGCCATCCAGAAAGGCTCGATATTCGAGAAAATTGGTCTTTCCGAACAGGATGTTGTGCAAAGTATAAACGGAGTGGAGCTCAATTCCGCTGAGAAGGGATTGGAGCTTTTTCAAGTACTCAGAAACGAATCTAATTTTAACGTGGACGTTCTTAGGGGCGGGAATAAAACAACTTTGAGGTTTAGCACCAGATGAGAGTAGGGGGATTTGCCATATTAACATGGCTTGTGGTTGGAGCCATGGTCACTTTATACAGCGCCACGTCAGCGGTCGCACAGACGCGAATGCAAGAAGGCGCGGCTGATGTTATGGGTGAGGTTGCGGCGGGAAGGGGGCAAGAGCCCAAAACTGCGGTTAAACCCAGGAAAAAAACCAAGGGGAAATCTGGCGAGAAATCCCTGGATAAGAGCAGTCGCTTGGTGAGCCTGGACTTTAACGATGTGGACATAAAGCAGTTTATAGAGGTGATGTCCAAATTTACCGGGCGCAACTTCGTGGTGGATGAGAAGGTGAGAGGTAAGGTCACCATCATTTCGCCCAACCAGGTCCTTCCCTCCGAGGCGATGAAAGTGTTCGAGTCCACCTTGGCTGTGTACGGTTACTCTCTAGTGGAATCTGGCGAGGTGATCAAGGTGGTGCCCCTGATGGAGGCAAAGCAGTTGGGCCCTTTCCGTAGCGGGGTGGCTAATGTCAGCGATAAAGTGGTTACCATGCTTATCCCGTTGACCTACTCCAAAGGGGATATGATGATAAACACTCTTCGCCCCTTGTTACCGGTCACAAGCTTTATCACCTACCACCAGGACACAAATACCATCCTTATCGTCGATTTCGCCGCCAATGTGGAAAAACTGCGGAATATCATAGAAAAGCTGGATGTCCCAGGACAGGAAGAAATTATAACCGTGCGCCGTCTGTCGTTCGCCGACGCGAAGGAAATGGCCAGTAAAATATCCCAGCTTTTCATGAAAGGTGGAGCGGGCGGCCGAAGCATTAGGGGGCAGCCGCCTCGCAGGCCCGTCCCAGGCGTTCCAGGGCAGCCAGTGAGCCCCATGATTCAATACACAAACCAGAGTGAACCGCAGATCATCTCTGACGAAAGAATCAACGCTATCATCATCGTGGCCAGCAAACCTGCCACAGAAAAGCTGATGACTCTCATCGACGCTTTGGACGTGCCCGCGCCATTGGGCCAGGGAAGGATAAACGTCTATTATCTGAGAAACGCGGACGCGGAGGATCTGGCCAAAGTGCTCACCAACGTGGTAAGCGATTCCGGAGGCAAGACCCCCCCGGGCGGGAGGAGAGCTAACGCGCCAGGCGCCCCGCGCATTCCGCAGCCAGTTCCAGGCGCCTCAGGGTCTCTTACTCTGATGGGAGATATTTCCGTAACGCCGGACAAGGCCACCAACTCTCTGGTAATCACCGCCTCCAAGGAGGATTTCACCACTTTAAAGGCAGTTATCGAGAAACTGGACAAAAGGAGAAGGCAGGTATTCGTGGAGGCTCTCATCATGGAGATATCCACAGACAGGCAGCGTTCATTCGGGATCGAATGGAGAACCACCTCCAATTTTACAGAGCCTGGCGCCCAGGGAATCGGCGGCACTAATTTTGGCACCATCAACAAGGTGGCCGAGGATCCGTTCAGCGCCCCCCTGGGCCTGACCATCGGAGTGGTGGATGGGATTCTAAGCTATGGTGGCAAGGACTTTCTGAATATCGGCGCGCTTATGCATGTATTACAAACCGAAACGGGGATCAACATACTCTCCACCCCGAACATCCTGACCACTGACAACGAAAAGGCGGAGATAGTCGTAGCGCAGAATGTGCCATTCGTCACCAGCGAGTCCCAGAACACCGGAGGCACAACACTGACCAGTATAGAAAGGAAAAATATCGGCATCACCTTGAAGATCAAACCGCAGATATCCGAGTCGGATGTGGTGAAGCTGGAGGTCTACCAGGAGATATCCTCCATATCCCCCACACAGCTGGAAAAAGCTAGGGATCTGATAACCTTCACCCGTTCGGTGGAAACCACTGTCGTTGTCTCCGATGGGCAAAACGTGGTGATAGGGGGGCTGATCCGCGATGACCTCAACGATGTGGAAAGTAAAGTGCCCTTATTAGGGGACATCCCCCTTCTGGGATGGCTTTTCAAATACAAGAGCAAGCAGAAGCAAAAGACCAATCTTCTGGTATTCCTGACCCCGCATATCATCCACAGTGACGCTCAGATGCAGGACATCATAGAAAGAAGGAAAGGGAATATGGAACTGCAAGATGGAACGGAAGAATTTGAACCGGCCATCACCACTGAGGGGGATGAGCAGGATCAAAAGAACGCTACTGGCGAGGACGTACAGTGAGGCGAGGAGAGCTATCCAATGGCAGGTGATCAAACAGCTTCCGCAGCCGAGCCGCCCCAGGCGAGCGACGAAGCCAAGACCCTGGCCCAGCGCCTGGGCATGCCCTGGCTCGACTCCATAAACTTGCAGGAAATGGACCCGGAACTGGCCACTCGCGCCGGATTCCCGTTCTGCAAATCAAACCTGGTTCTGCCTCTGCGGATAGATGAAGATCGTCTTCTGGTGGCCTCCGCCCGCCCGCTGGATATCCAGTCGATCGAGGATCTTCGGATGTTGTACAGCATGCCGGTGGAAGCGTCTGTGGCCAGCGAGCAAACCGTGATTGAGGCGATCAACAAGGCCTTCGATCTTTCCGCCCATTCCGCCGACGAGGTGATGGTGGATATCGAGGGAGAAGCGGACTTGAACACGCTGATCCATGCCATGCCGCAAGACCTTTTGGAGGCCAGCGCGGAGGCCCCGGTCATCCGGCTGGTAAACTCGCTGCTGGTCCAGGCGGTGAAGGAGAACGCCTCCGACATTCATATAGAGCCATACGAACGGGAGCTTGTGGTGCGGTACCGTGTGGACGGAGCCCTACGTAATGTTATAAAGCCTCCCCGCAGGCTTCAAGCGCTGGTGGCCTCCCGGATAAAGATCATGGCCAAGCTGAATATCGCGGAAAAACGGCTTCCCCAGGACGGCAGGATTAGGATTATAATCGCCGGTAAGGACGTGGACATCCGGGTCAGCGCCATCCCCACGGTCAATGGAGAGCGGATCGTGATGAGGCTGCTGGACAAGTCGCGAAAACTGTATGACATGGAGACCATCGGCCTGCGAGGCGACATTCTGGAGACCATGAAGCGCCTGGTGAACACACCTCACGGCATTATCCTGGTATGCGGAAAGACCGGCTCTGGAAAGACCACCACCCTCTACGCCGCCCTCAGCCGGATAAACACCATGGAGAAAAATATAATCACCGTGGAGGACCCGATAGAATACGAACTGGCCGGGGTGGGGCAGATGCAGGTGAATCCCAAGATCGGGCTCGATTTCGCCGCCGGACTGCGATCGATCCTCCGGCAGGACCCGGACGTGATAATGGTGGGGGAGATTCGCGATGCGGAGACAGCCCAGATTGCCGTCCAAGCCTCGTTGACCGGCCACCTGGTGTTCTCCACCGTCCATACCAACGACGCGGCAGGAGCTGTGGCCCGTATGCTGGACATGGGAGTGGAGCCGTTTCTAATCTCCTCATCACTATTGGCGGCGCTGGCCCAAAGGCTGGTCCGTGTCCTGTGCGTTCACTGCCGGGAGGAATACACCCCAGGGCCGGAGCATTATCAGGAATTGGGAGCCAAGGAATCCGAAATGGAACCGGGTGTCCAGTTTTACAAGGCGGTGGGCTGCTCGGCATGCCAGATGTCCGGCTACACAGGCAGGACTGGTGTATACGAGCTTATGGTTGTCGATGACGATATCAGGACGATGATCGTCCAAAAAACCAACTCATCGGAAATCAGACACACGGCGGAGAAGAAGGGCTTTATTGGAATGCGCCGATATGGGTTGGGTCTGGTGGCTCAGGGGATCACCTCGATAGAGGAAGTGGTCCGCGAAACATCCGATATAGTCTAGGAGCGCCTGCTTATGCCGGTTTTCGAATATAGCGGATACAGCGACGCCGGGCAGAGCGCCTCTGGCAGCGTAGACGCGGATAACCCGAAGGAGGCTCGCGCCAAGCTGCGCCGAAAGGGGATCCTGGCTGTGAGCGTGAACCTGGACACCACCCAGGGGGAGATCAAACGCCGCCCCCTTACAGCTCTGTTCAACCGGATAGGGGTGAAGGAGATATCCGCCTTCACACGGCAACTGGAGACGTTGCAAGGCGCGGGGCTGCCGCTGGTGGAATCGCTCGACAGCCTGATAGAGCAGGCGGACAATCTCCGGTTTAAAAAAGTTATAACGGAAATCAGAGAGAGTGTCTCCTCCGGCTCCTCCCTGGGGGACGCCATAGCGGAGCATGGCGCCCATTTCGACCAGACATACACAAGCCTGGTCCGCGCCGGAGAAGCGTCAGGGTCGCTGGGCCACACCCTGGGCAGCCTGGCCGATTTTAACGAGAGCAGTATGCGTCGGCGTTCTGCGGTGCTCATGGCGACAATATATCCGGTCATCGTCTCGGTGCTCTGCGCGGGAGTCTTGATATTCCTTTTAGGTTATGTGGTGCCAAAAACCCAGGGGATATTCGAGGACATGGACAAGGCGTTGCCGCTACCCACGGTGATATTACTGGCTGTCTCCGGCTTTCTGGCCAAGTGGTGGGCCGCCGTGATCGTGGGAGCTATAGCGGGGATCGCAGGGTTTATAAAATACGTCAGCACCCCGGATGGGGGCGAGTGGTACGACAGGAATATCTTGAAACTGCCGGTGATCGGCCCGGTGGTCCAGGCCTCCATGATTGGCCGGTTCGCAGGATCCCTGGGCCTTTTGCTCGCCTCCGGCGTGGACATGCTAGAGGCGCTGGCCATCACCCGAGAGTCGCTGGGAAACAAGACCTACAGCAAGGTTATGGACGACGCCATCGTGGGAGTGACCGAGGGGGAGACCGTGGCGGACGCTCTGAAGCGCTCCGGGCTGTTCCCCCCTGTGACCACTCAGATGGTGGCGGCGGGCGAGCGCTCCGGCGAACTGGAAAAGATGTTGGGGAAGATGGCGGAAGCTTATGAATTTGAGATGGAAAGCAGGCTCAACGTTATGACCCGAGCGCTGGAGCCTATTCTGATCCTGGTGATGGGGGCGGTGGTGCTATTTGTGGTGCTGGCGATTCTGTTGCCGATTTTTGAGATTAGCCAACTGGTGAAATAATAATGGAGTTATATGGACATGAGATTTTTTAACAAGAACGGGAGAAACGGATTCACCCTGATCGAGATACTCGTGGTGGTGATGATCCTGGGTATCCTGGCCACGGTGATAATCCCCAGGATAATGGACAAGCCGGATATAGCCAGGGTTACAAAAGCGAAGATGGATATCAACGCCATCAAGGGCGCCCTTGCGATGTATAAGCTGGACAACAGCGGATATCCCACCACAGAACAGGGGTTAAGCGCTCTGGTGTCGAAACCCACCAGCGGCAAGATCCCAAAAAAATGGAACCCTAATGGCTACCTATCAAAAGTCCCAAAGGATCCATGGGACAACGAATACCTCTACCTCTCTCCCGGAAGCCATGGCGATTTCGATATCGTTTGCCTAGGCGCCGATGGAGACATTGGTGGGCAGGAATTCAGCGCGGATATCTATAGCTGGGAACTGGACTAACAGGCCATGAAGGCAGGGCACTTGCCGATCACGCCGCGCTCCGGCCCCATTTATGGGGGCCGGCGTTCCGGATCGGGCCGGCGTTCCGGTGTGAGTCGTGTGGCGGGTTTCACTCTGGTGGAGATCACCATGGTGATCCTCATAATCGGGGTTATGGCCGCGTTGCTGATCCCCCGGTTGCCGGACGTGGGAGGATGGCGTTTAAAATCCGCAATCAGAAAGTTATCCCGTTCCATAAGCGTGGTCTATGACAAGGCGGCCACCAGCAAGCTTGTC
>JAOUNV010000263.1 GCA_029880775.1 Nitrospinota bacterium
ACTCACCTTCACCATATACACCAAAGCCTCCAGGCCGAACATCTGCGCCGCAAAGGAGAGCGCGCTCCCCCACTGGCCGGCGCCGGTCTCTGTTGCGATTTTTTTGATGCCCGCTTTTTTGTTGTAATACGCCTGGGGCACGGCGGTGTTCGGCTTATGGCTGCCTGCGGGGGAGCCTCCCTCGTATTTGTAATATATCTTCGCCGGTGTTCCCAGCGCCTTTTCCAGGCGGCGGGCGCGATACAGTGGAGTGGGCCTCCACATGGAATAGACATCCAGCACCTCCGAAGGGATATCGATCCAGCGCTCCTGGCTCACTTCCTGTCCTATAAGATCCATGGGGAAAAGTGGCGCTAGATCATCCGGTCCCACCGGCTGTCCCGTGCCTGGATGAAGAGGCGGCTGGGCCGGGTTCGGCATGTCCGCCGCCACGTTATACCACTGCGTTGGCAGCTCGGATTGATCTAAATTAAAACAAGTTTTGTCAGACATCTGTTCTGCTCCTGTTGTTATAAAAGTCCCTTTGTAAGACATATCTCGGAATGCGGAAGCGATTGCGCGCACCCCTGGAAATTAAGGATAAACCTGAACCCGGCTCATTATATAGCATATACTTCGCCGCTTTTCCTTAAACTTTTTTTCCCAGTCAGAAGTAAAGGAATATAGTGATACTGTTTCTGGTAAAGTGAACAGGTCTAAACAACAAACCAGCATTCCCCCGGGAGAAATATACGGATGAGCTTGCCCATGCGCGATTTTATGGTGATGGCAGGTAAGACCTTTCTGCTGGTTTCCAAGAATTCTGTTTTCATGGGCAATATGGAGAGCCATTTCGCCCGCCTGGGAGTGGGTGTGGCGCGGGCCCCCAGCGCAAAGGAGGGGTTCTTGATGGCCTCCTCGAAAAAGTGGGACCTTATCATCTGTTCATACTCCTTGCCGGAAATGAACGCTCCTGCCTTTTTGGACATTTTGGCGGCACAGCAAAAAACCAGGCATATACCCACCCTGGTGGGCGGCAGCCCGACTGAGGAACAGGACGGCAGTGATGATGTCAAAATACGGGGCGGCTTGCTGGATGAGAAGGCTACTCCGGAGGAGATAATTCACCGGATTGAGGCTCTATTCCTGGAACAATCTATGCTGGATTCCGGCGGCGGCAAGGTGCTGGCCGTGGATGACAGCCCCATCGCCCTGAAAAAGTTTGCGCAGATTCTGAAGCAGCATGGGTATGAATACAGGCCGGTGTCGGACCCGAACCTGGCCCTGGACACCGTGGCCGAGTTCGAGCCGGACCTGATCCTGATGGACCAGAACATGCCGGATATCAGTGGGTTCGACCTGACCAGGAGAATTCACAACCAAAGAGGCATGGAGGGGATAAAAATCGTCATGGTCACGTCAGACCAGAAAAATGAAACTGTGGTCAAGGCTCTGGAATGTGGTGTTGTGGACTTTTTGACCAAGCCTTTTGATGACGAGATACTCCTGGCCCGCATGCGGGCTCACATCAGCAACAAGAAGCTATTCGATAACCTGGCCAACGCCTACTCCCAAATGGAAAAGCTGAACAGAAAGCTGGAGATCCTTTCCATTACAGACGGGCTCACGGGATTGTATAACCATAGAAAGTTCGTGGAGGAGCTGATATTCGAGCTGGGCAAGGCGGAGGCCACGGGCGAACCGTTGTCCTTTGTCCTCATCGATATCGACCATTTCAAGAAGATAAACGATAGCCATGGGCATCTGGCCGGGGACGAGACCCTGAGGGCTTTGAGCAAGCTGATGCAAAATTGCCTGGCCGACCGGGGCTGCGTCGCCCGCTATGGAGGTGAGGAATTCGCCGTGATCCTGCCCGGCATGGATATCGAACAGGCGGCGGCAGTCGCCGAGGAGCTGCGCTCGGCGGTGGAATCGGCGGAATTTGACACCACAAAGGCGAAGGTAAAAGCCACCATCAGCCTGGGGGCCGCCACCTGGAGCGGCCAGATGACCGCCGATCAGCTCATCGCCGCCGCCGACAGGGCCATTTACCAAAGCAAAAGAGATGGGCGAAACCGCGTGACCTGCGCCTGATCCACCCTCTCCCGAAATTCCGATCTTTCGGCGCCGGGAATCCCGGGATTAAAAGCGCCAAAGCTTCTCCCACCTTGGGGCGTCCCCAGTGTAGACAGCTCTGTCTAATTTATCGCGGATCGCTTATAATACATCCGACAGACAGGCCGCCGGACATGGCCGCGGCCATGGAAAGCTCACCCCTTTGGGAGGAGAAAAAGTGGATAACACCAGCGGTGAAACGCAGGGCCAGGCGAGCCCCCCCAAAGTGATGGCGGTGGATGACAGCCCCATCGCCCTGAAGAAATACGCAAGCACACTGGGGAACGCCGGGTATGAGTATCGGCCCGTGCAGGATCCCAAAACCGCCCTCGACGCCATCGCCGAATTCCGCCCAGACATCATCCTGATGGATCAGATCATGCCTGGTGTAGATGGATTCGAACTGACTAAAATGATCGTAGCCACTCAGGGGATGGAGAAGATAAAGATCATCATGGTTTCCTCTGATAACAAAAAGGATACGGTGGTGAAAGCCATCCAGGGGGGCGCTGTGGACTTTTTGATGAAACCTTTCGACGACGACACGCTACTGGCCAAGATAAAACTGCACCTGAGCCGCAAATAAATTCTTTACTGCCTTGCGGGGTGCGCAGCCATGGGTATAGGGCCTGTGGGCCCCATCCTCATGCTATTCCAGACCACCAGTCTCCATGTTCACGCTGCGGTAAAAACATGTCCGGCGGGCGGAGCCGGTGACCGGATCCTTGGTATGGCAGGCGCCCGCGCCCTGCGGCTCCACCTGGTACACAATCGCGTCCTGGTCGCAGTCCACAAGTATATTCACAAGCTTCAGGTAGTCGCCAGAAGTCTTGCCTTTGGTCCACAGCTCGTTGCGGGAGGTGGACCAAAAGGTGGCCATCCCCACTTTCAACGTCTCATCGAAAGCTTCCTGGTTCACATAGCCTAGCATTAGGATCGTCCCGTCCTTGGCATCCTGGGCCACGCCTGGAATCAGGCCGCCGCGCTTCTCGAAGTTTATATTCAGGGTCGTGCCCTCTTCGATTTCCTTTTTAGAATCGCTCATATTTATCACTCCACCGCCCGGAGGGGCATTAGCCCAGCGGGCATTAATAAGTTTTCTTCGTTATCATCTCTTGCGAGAATATCTTAGGCGCCGGAATCGGCACAATGCCGTCCACCCCCATGCGCAAAAGCTTCGGCGCCAGCAGGTTCAGCTCCGATTCCTTTATTACAGCCGATACGCTGATCCATCCTTCCTCCTCCACCGGGCTGATGGTGGGGGCGATGACCGCCGGGATGATCTCTTTCACCTTATCCAGCGCGTTCTCCGGCACATCCATGAACACCATATACACCGGCTCCTTCTCCGCCAGCAGCACGGAGTCTATCCCCACCCGGATATCCTCCATCTTCTCCAGCTTAACGTTGTTCTTCATAGTCTCGGCGTTGGCGATCAACTGAGGGTTGCTCTCGAAAAGCTCCGCCAGCACGATATTGCCGTTGGCTTTCAAGGTGCGGCCTGTCTCTGTGATATCGGTGAACACATCAGACTCCCCCATAAACACTTTCGCTTCGGTTTTCCCCTCGCTGTGCAGGATATTGATATCCTCCACTCCGAAAAGCTCCTTCATCCGGCGGCGGGTCAGGTTCGGCAGCTCGGTGGCGATGGTCTTTCCGGCGCACTGCTCCGGCTTTTCTATCCCCGTCTCCGGCCGGGTGGCCAGCACCAGGCGTGACGGGCGGTTGGTATGTTTGGCAAAGATGAAGTCACCGATAACGGTCACCTGGTTCTCCATCCCCGCTTCGTATATGTAATCCTTGCCGGTGATGCCGCAGTCGACTATTCCCTTGGCCACCTTGGAGGGCATCTCTTTGCGGTCCAGCACACGGAACACCACGTCTTTGTCATATGGGGTGGAAAGCTCATACAGTCTTCCCGCCTTCACCG
>JAOUNV010000037.1 GCA_029880775.1 Nitrospinota bacterium
CGGGACTCCATTCGTAGGTCGGAGGTGACCACCATTATGGGGGAAGGTTTGGTTTCCGGGGCCAGCTTCAAGGTTTCCAGCGCTTCGAAGCCGTCTACACCTGGCATGTTCAGGTCCAGGCAGATCAGGTCCGGCGGCTGGAAAATCGCCAGGGACATAGCCTCGCGGGCGGACTTTGCCTCCACTATCTCCGAGCCCAACGGCTCCAGTAGTCGACGAATCTCTTTTCTGGCCACTCCTTCGTCGTCCACTACCAGGATCCTGGGCCTTTTTTCCGGAAGCCTGGCGTAAAAAACACTTCCTTTTCCTTTGGTGGACTCCACAGAAAGATCCCCCCCGTGAGCTCGCATTATCTCCCGGCACAGGGGAAGGGCCAACCCAGTTCCCCTCTCCCCATCGGTCCCCTCCCTGGAGGTTTTCACATCATATCGAAATAAGTTGGGTAGAGTTTCGTCGTCAATACCCACTCCGTTATCCCGGATGCCCACGGTGGTGGGCTGGCCCTGGGGGATAAAAAAGACAACCTCCCCTCCCCGATGCGTGAACTTGATAGCGTTGGACAAAATGTTGGATAGCACTTCACCAAAAAGAACCGAGTCGGCGTATATCCGGGTTCCCGGAGGAATGTTATTGACTATCCCGATTTTTTTGACCTGGACGACGCTCCCCAGCAGGGCTATGGCAGAATCGGCGACCGCGCGGGCGTCCTGAAACTGGGCTGAAAGTTTCACGGCGCCAATTCCCAGGCGAGAAAGGGATAGGACTTCGTTGATCATTATCGTGGCCCGCTCCGAGCTTTCGATTATGGAATCGAAAAGCGGCCTGTTGTCCGGATCCAGCAGGCTCACCTTCCCTTTCCCCAGCAGCTTGAGGAAAGCGATGATGGAGGTGAATGGGGACTTGAGATCGTGGGCAATCAGGGAAATATATTTATCCTTGTCCCGGGTGGCCTTCTCCGCAGTCAGCCTGGCCTGGACCAGGCTCTCCTCCGCCGTGCGTTTTTGTTCCTTGTTTTCATAGCCGTGCAGCAGGCTGGCGCAGGTGGCCAGCAGAGGGCGCAAATGCGCAACCAGTTCCTCGTCATATCCGCCAGAGCGGTTTGCCAGCCCGGCCATCCCCACTATTCTTCCACCCAGGGTGAAGGGAACGCCCATATAGTTGATCAGCCTTGGGTGTCCCTCCGGCAGGCCGCCTGCTCTTTTGTCAGACCCAGGATCGTTGGATATTACCACTTCTCCTGTCCTTAGGGTGTGCCCGAACAGAGTGTTCAAGTTGCGAAACTCCATTCCTTCCGTGGATATCTTCCGGAAAAGCTCGCGGGTGGTCTCGTTCCAGGAGATGTCGCTGATGGCGTGGGTCTTCATATATGGTATGCCGCCGGGAGTGTACAGCACCCTGCCGACGAAACCGAACTCGCTTTCCGTGAGTAGCAGCAGTTTGTCCAGCAGGCTTTTGAAAAGTTGCCCCGCCGACGCGTCGGAGATGAAGGCGGCTTGCATCAGCTGTATGGTCTCCACCAGCTTCTTCTCCATCGGCATGCTTTCAGCGCGCGGCTTCTCGGTTGGCGCCATCTCGCCGATGGTGGAAAACCTCACAATGAAGTCACCATGACTTACACCGTTTTCCAGAGACGTGATATAGCCGACCAGCCTGGGCTCCCCAGTTCCTGTCTCAGGGCGGATGTCAAACGTCACGGGCCGTCTGACAAGTTCCGCTTCATTAATCTGAGACACCAGCCGCCGCAACGCGTTTTCCACTTCATTTTCGCCTCCCAGAGCCGATTCCAGAGCCCGGCTGGCCATAAGGAGCTTCCTCCCCTTGCTCAGCAGCGCCAAGAGAGGGCCATCCACTGCAAGGGCGCTTTCCATGACCCTCATCCTGGAGCGGCCCTCTTCTATCTGTTTTTGCAACTGGCGGGTTTCGTTTTTCAGGCGGAAATATTCCTTGAGAATAGTAGCGTACTCCAGCTTGCCAGCCTCATCGTGGGCCAGTTCGCCTTTGCCATCCTGACCTTTGTCTTTACGCATCGGGCAGAACCCTTGTCGCTATATTCATCCGAGCTCTAAATTGAAGTTAAACAGCATGCAAAGTGCTACCGCTTAATATAGGCCCTTTCACACCCTCCAGTGAAGCTATATCCTTCTTTTTTCCGTCGCCGGGCGGTGGCGCTGGTCTCGCGATTTCCTTTCAATAATATACTGGCATATAGCGATAAAACCGGAATGCTGATAAAATAATGTCAAATGGCTGAAAACAAGAAGGGTCACGAGCCTAGCGATAAGGCATACAAGGAGATCGTTCGCTCGTTGCAGGAGATAAACGACCTGAGCAGCGTGGACGCTATACTGGAAAAAGTGCTTTTGGAAGCGCGGGCGCTGACCAACGCGGATGCGGGCACCATCTTCCTGGTGGAAAAGGACAGGCTGCGGTTTAGCTATGTCCAGAACGAGACCCTGTTTTCCGCTGAAAAGGTTAGCCCGGAGGTATACAGCAACTACACCCTACCCATAGACGTGAAATCGATTGTCGGCTATTCGGCCACCACGGGGGAGACTGTCGACATACCAGACGCTTACGCGTTATCGGAGAGCGCCTCCTTCGGTTTCAACAAAGATTTCGACGTACAGAACAATTACCGCACCCAGTCGATCCTGGCCATCCCGCTGAAAAGCTACCAGCAAAGAATAGTTGGCGTGCTTCAGCTGATCAACTCCAAGAACGAGGATAGCGCCGTGGTCCCCTTTTCCTCGGAGCATCGCGACCTTTTGCCGGTGTTCACCATCAACGCCACCATAGCCATAGAACGAGGCGTTATGACCAGGGAACTTGTGTTGCGTATGATGAAGATGGCCGAGCTACGAGATCCCACGGAGACGGGGGCTCATGTCCTACGAGTGGGGGCCTACGCGGCGGAGATATACCACCAGTGGGCGCTAAACCGGGGAGTGAACTGGAAGGAGCGACGCCGTTCCAAGGACCTTATCCGGATAGCGGCCATGCTCCATGATGTGGGGAAGGTGGGGATATCGGACCTGATACTCAAAAAGCCGGCCAGGCTCACCGACGAGGAGTTTTTGACCATGAAATGGCATACGGCGCTGGGAGCCGGGCTATTCTCCAACGCCACCAGCGAGTTGGACTCCCTTTCCCTAGATATAGCCCTAAACCACCACGAAAAGTGGGACGGCACCGGATATCCGGGTGATGTGGATATTGTCAACATGGACGACAACGCCATGGGGAAAGGCAGGAGGGGCGAGGAGATTCCCCTGGCCGCCAGGATTGTGGCCCTGGCCGATGTGTTCGACGCGTTGGTGAGTCGCCGTTCATACAAGGAGCCCATGGCCTATGAACAGGCGCTGGGGATCATCCGGGACGAATCTGGAAGCCATTTCGACCCGGATGTGGTGAAGGCTTTCGATGAAGTGTTCCACGTCTGCAAGGCGATCCACGCCAGGTACACCGCCGACACCCAACTCAACGAAATCCCCAATGAATAACGCCGCCATGCGCCGCTCATGAGTCTCGATTCACTGGTTACCACCATCCATGTCCTGGGCGGAGCTACCTTCGCCGTGACTGCGACCCTGATGCAGACAGTGGTTGGCCCGGCCATGGCCCGCATCCCCGCAGGCGCCCCAAAAGCCGAGGCCGCAGGTGTCATCCAGTCCAGAGCCAGGCTGGCCATGGACATTATCATAGTGATTCAATCCGTCACTGCGGTGTATCTCCTTTTCACCAGATGGGAAATGATCTCGGCCAGCGGGTGGCTGATGGCGAAAATAACTTTCGGGGCTGTGGCGCTGACGATGGCTCTGCTGCTGCACTTTTACTGGCGGGGGAAGAAGGCCCGGCTAAAGGCGGCGGGGGAGACCGTGCGATTCGAGGCGCTCTCGTCCTGGACGCTGAAAATGGAAAAGGTTGTGCTGGTCGCGGCGCCAGCGGCTTTTATCATGGGAGTGATCCTGGGCCATTTTTAGAGCGCTAAGGCGTGAGAGTGAATACCTCGTTTTTGGCCAGCATTTCTTTTATCAGTTCCGTGGAGACAGGCTTGCAAAATATGTAACCTTGCACCTGATCGCACTTTATCCCACTTAAGAACGACAGTTGCTCCAGAGTCTCCACTCCTTCGGCCACAACTTTCAGGTTTATCTCGTGCGCCATGGAGACCACCGCCTTGGCCACGCTCTTGGCGTCTGGGTCTTTAAACAGGTCCACCACGAAACTGCGATCCAGCTTCAGGTAATTGATGGGGAATTTCACAAGATAGCTGAGGGAGGAGTAGCCTGTGCCGAAATCGTCTATGGAAATGTTAAAGCCCCACTTGCGCAGAGCCCGCAGCTTCTCCACGGCGCTTTCGATGTTTTTCACCAGGGCGTTTTCGGTCAGCTCCACCTCTATCCGCCTGGAACTAAGGCCATGTTTTTTTGTGGCGCTTATCAGCTTGTCGACAAAGTTCACCTGCTCTAAATCCTTGGCGGAGAAGTTTATCGATATCGATATCCCGGTTTCCTCCTCACCGGCCAGGCCCTCGGCCAGAAGTTCGTTCATGAAAACACAAGCGGTGTCCAGCATCCATTCGTCCAGTTCGCGGATCAGGCCGGTATCCTCGGCCACGGGGATGAACTCGGCAGGCGAGATGAATTGGCCGTCATGGGTCCATCGCATCAGCGCTTCCAGGCCAGCCATCTTTCCGGAGGCCAGGTCTATCTTCGGCTGAAAGACCGCCGATATCTCTTTTTTCTCCAGCGCCTTTCTCAGTTTGCTTTCCAGCTCATGGCGGCGCACGGCCTTATCGTTGAGCGACTTGGTGAAGAACATGAAATTGTTTTTTCCCACGCTCTTGACGTTGTACATGGCCAGGTCCGCGTTTTTCAGTAAGTCCTCCGCTGTTTGGCCGTTCTGGGGGTAGAGGGATATCCCCACGCTGGAGGAGATAAACAGCTCCTCATTCTTGTGGATAAACGGCTCGGAAAGAGAAGTGATGATGCGCCGGGCCACGGCGGCGGCCTCCTCCTCGCCTGTCATGTTCTCTATGATCACCGTGAACTCGTCGCCACCTAACCGGGCCACCGTGTCCTCCTCCCGAGCGCAACCCACCAAACGGATCGCCACGCCCCGCAACAATAGATCACCCACGGCGTGCCCCAGGCTGTCGTTGATCAGCTTGAACCCGTCCAGGTCCACAAACAGGACGGCGAAAAGATCCTGGGATCTTTTTGCCCTCACGATTGTATGCTTCAGCCGGTCTATAAAAAGCTGCCGGTTGGGAAGCCCGGTAAGCGCGTCGTGGTATGCCTTATACTCCACCTCTTTTTCGCTGGCTCGCAGCTCCGTGATGTCATAGAACACCGCCGCGTACTGGGTGACGGCCCCGGAAAAATCCCGTATGGCTGTGATGGTGGTTTTTTGAAGGTAGGCCTCACCGCTTTTCCGCCTGTTCCATATCTCCCCTTTCCATCTCCCCTCCGACGTAAGCGTATCCCACATCGACACATAAAATTCCTTGTCATGCTTTCCCGACTTCAGGAGGCTCGGATTCCCTCCCACGGCCTCTTCGGGCGAATATCCTGTTATCTGGGTGAAGGCTGGGTTGACCGACTGGATGATCCCCCTGGAGTCGGTGACGACCACTCCTTCAGCGGAGTTTTCGAAGACGCTTGCCGCCAATTCGAGTTTCTCCTCGGTCTTTTTTCTCTCCGTGATATCCGTGGAGATGTTGCATATGGCGTATGGGTCCCCCGACATCCGGCGCAGAGGAAATTTCATGGAAAGGTATACGTGCTTTTGATCGCCAAACACCGCTTCCTCCTCCACCTCCCTCGGCTCGGAGCCCATCATGGCCCGCATGTCGTTTTCCGCCAAGCGGTCCGCCACCTCTCTGGGGAATATGTCGTAATCGGTCTTCCCTTTCGCCTGTTCCTTTCCCATCTTGATCAAGCGGGCATATCGCCGATTCACCAGGATATATTTCCCCTCCTTGTCCTTCAGATAGATTACAGCCGTGGTGTTGTCTATGATGGTTTGCAAAAGTTGCTCCTGGCGGCGCACATCGGTGATAGCCTCGCGCATGGCTTCGTTAACCTTCACCAGGTCCGCAGTAGCCATTTCGGCCTCTTCCCGAGCTTTGAGTAGCCCCTGGGAGTAGCCGGACTGAATGTGGGTGATCGCCAGCGAAAGTAAAGCCGACAAGGCCACTGTGATGCCCAGGATTGTGTAGAAAAGAAACCGCATGTTCCTAAAAGACCCCAGAGCTTCGGCTTCGTCTATTTCCGTGGCGATCCCCATCTCCAGATCCTTGTCCCACAACCAGCAGCCGATCACCCGCACGCCACGGTAATCGCGATATCCGCTCTGGTCACATCCGCTCGCGCCGGTTTTCACCTGTTGGGCCATCAGGGTCGGCGGCTGAGCCTCTCTGGTCAGGGTGGGAGTCCATCCATCCACCAGGTCCCCCCCAGGGTCGCGAACCTGGACCGATAATATGCCGGTCTCTCCCTCCTTCAGCAACCCGGCGGCCACCAGATGGGCCAGAAACCTGCTGTCTGTGAGCATGAGCCCATCCCGGCTCAGGGCATAGGTTTCGCCCGAGTGGCCGATCCTGCCCAGCTGCGCGACCCCGGTGAACTCAATGGCCGGATCGACAGTCAGCGCCAGGGCGGCGATAACTTTTCCATCCTTGTCCCATATGGGGGAGATGGTGAACATGACGGGGTAGTCCTCCACCAGCCTCCCGTCAGAGTCGGCCACCGGGATTCGTGGAGTCATTGGTGGGACTAATACCGGCGAACCTTCATTGAACACCCTGTCTAACAGGTCCCTATGTTCTTCGACGATTATGTTTTCCACTCCCAGGTCGTGATCCCCGGAGGAGGCCACATTCAGATAATCGGGGGCGATGATAAAAAATCCCAACCCTTTGTGACGGGAGCGCAATAACTTCCTGACACCACTGAGCCCAGGGCTGGAACGAAGAGACTTGCTGTTTCGCGGCCAAGCCAACTGGCGCTGCACAATTTCCACCAAGAGGGGAGTAGTGGCAATGATCTTGGTCGAATCCTTATAGTGTTCCGACCATAGATCGATGCTTTGCTTGGTGGAGCCGAGAATAGTTCTCAATGCGGCGGCGGAAGAGGCTCTGGTTTCCCACTCCATCGTCTCCATCCCTTTCCAGGCGGAGACGGCTACCAGAATGGTGAAAATAGCCAACAGGGTGATCAGGCTCCTGAGTTTTATCATATCAGGGCAAAGACGGGCCGGGCACAGCCACTGGCCGACAAATACGCCCCCCGGCAATGACGCTGGAGGGAGGATTATTTAGAATGAAGATCAAGTTTTCCACGCAAAATTCCACCTTGTTCTCTTGATTGTGCCTTAACCGGAATTATACGTCAATAAATCCATGGATGCTCGCAGGCCCTGCGCCGAGGCTCCTATGTAACTGGATGGGCAGCCGGATCTATATGGTGATCCATTCGCCGTTTGCGGCCAAGCTGATTGGGTTGCCATAGGCCGACCCGGGATGTTCTGTCCTTATGTGGAGGCAATCGGGCTGAGAAACAAATGGTGCCGGGAGACGGAATCGAACCGCCGACACAAGGATTTTCAGTCCTCTGCTCTACCGACTGAGCTACCCCGGCCCATGTAAAAACTTGGCGTCCCCAGCGGGAGTCGAACCCGCGTCGCCGCCGTGAAAGGGCGGTGTCCTGGGCCACTAGACGATGGGGACGTCTTAATGCCAATACAATCGCGTTTTTTTATTTGGTGAGCCGCGAAGGACTCGAACCTTCGACCCACTGCTTAAAAGGCAGTTGCTCTACCACCTGAGCTAGCGGCCCACGCGAAAAGGATTAAGTAGGGTAAAAACTCACGAGCCTTTTGTCAAGCTATTAAGAGAAACCAAGTCGATTTTACCGCATCGCGGCCAAACCTATTCGTCCGACAGCTTGTTGGCTTCCTCGAGTTCCTCGGCGTTATCGGCGGCGCTATCCACTATCCCCACCAGGTCTTTCTCCAGGTGCCTCGTGAAGGTTTTGTCGCCGAATTTTCCCACTTTCTGGGCTCTCTCCCTCACGGTTTCCGGGGCTTTGGCCTCCGGCTCCTTTTTTTCCGTACAGCCTGCCAGGGCCAGCCCGGCCACCAGCGGAAGGGTGAGCATAATACGCAAGATAAAACGCATGTCATCGCATCCTAAAAAAATATTTCATTGCCTTAGAATATATCCTAAACAGACGCGAAGAGGGGAACAATCGGTGGCAGACCGGAAGTAATTAAATCGTATAGAATGGACGGTGATATCCCAGGAAAAGGAGTAGCTATGCATGTACCAGCGCTAGCGGAAATTAACGTGAATTTTTGTTAAAGCAAATACCGCGCCATCTTATGTTCGTATTTATAATAATTGACATGACCTACGCCTAATCTGGCCCATCGTTCACCAAAACCAGTCAAACGCCCCCCTCAGGCTGTATAATGTTCCAATTAACAAAAGGACTGGAAATGAACAATCTGACGGCTGGCATCCTGGTGGGCGGAGGCCCCGCGCCGGGAATCAACGGCGTCATACGCGCAGCCACCATAAAGCTGAAAAACCATGGGGCCAAAGTCATCGGGATATACGATGGTTTTTTCCACCTGATGAAGGGGGATGTGTCCCACATCAGGGAACTGCAAATTGACGATGTCTCCGTCATCCATTTCGATGGCGGCTCCATCTTGCGCACCAGCCGGGCAAACCCCACAAAGAAAACTGAAGACCTGGACCTGGTGGTCGATGGTCTGCAAAAGCTGGGGATCAACTGCCTTATCACCATCGGCGGTGACGACACCTGCTATTCGGCTCACAAGATCGCCAAGCAGGCCGAGGGGAAAATCCAGGTGATCCATGTCCCCAAGACCATAGACAACGATATCAACCTCCCCCACGGCATCAGGACATTCGGTTTCGCCTCCGCCCGCAGCTTCGGCGTGAAGATCGTGAAGAGCGTTATGAACGACGCAAAAAGCACTGGCCGCTGGTACTTCGTCATCGCCATGGGCCGAAAGGCGGGCCACCTGGCGCTGGGCATCGGCAGCCCCGCCGGCGCCACCCTCACCGTCATCCCGGAAGAGCGCCGCGAGGAAAAAATGGATATCTCCTGGCTGGTGGATACTCTGGTGGGCGCCATTATCAAGAGGCTTTCTGTGGGGCGCGACTATGGAGTGGCGGTGTTGGCCGAGGGGCTGGCGGAAAAACTGGACACCGCTCAGCTGGCCGCCATGGGCCAGCTGGAATACGACGAACATGGTCATCCGCGTCTTTCTGAGATAGACTTCGGAAGGGTTATAAAAACCCGGGTGCGCCAAGAGCTGGATAATCTGGGAATCAAAATGACAATCGTGGACAAGGACATCGGCTACGAACTGCGCTGCACAGACCCTACCCCTTTTGAAATGGAGTATGTAAAGGAGCTCGGTTTCTCCGCCGCCAAGCACGCTCTTATGGGCGGCTCCGGCGACATGGTCTCCATACAGGACGGCGCCTTTGTCCCCATCCCCTTCTATGCGGTGATGGACCCGGCCACCGGCCGAACAAAGGTGCGTATGATGGACATCC
>JAOUNV010000264.1 GCA_029880775.1 Nitrospinota bacterium
GCGTAAGGAGATCATTCCCTTGCCCACCGGTGTGGAACCGAGGGCGATACCGTTCACACCCACCTGGTGTGGATATATGAACAACTGGTTGAATGGCCCGCAGTTATAATACGTCCATACGGCGCTGTATTCCTTGAGCGCTTGCTCCGGGCCACAAGGGGTGGCGACCTTGCCGTTATCGGGGGTGGAGCCGCCTCCATCGCTAGAGCAGGCTGTTAATAGACCAATAGAAACAATGGTGACAAAAAGACTTGAAACAAAATAATTCCTGCTAAACATAAAACTCCTCATTGTATCAAAAACAATATTCACCCGGCCTCAGGTATGTATCCGGTTTCTTGAAAATCTTCGCAGTTAATATCCTTAATGTTACTTATTTGCATAAAGCTATGTCAAATAATTTATTGGAACCAGGCGCCGCGAAAACCGCGCCATGAATCAGGAGTGCGGGTAAAACCAGCAAATCAGTTGAATATAGTCAACTGCACATGGGACACGGTCCCTTCATATCCGGGATAGGGGCCTTCAAAGGCATTCCTGCCCAACCCAATATACCTTAGGGAGTTATACGGCCCCATGGTTTCGTTATCTGCGCGCATACGGAACGATGGGTCTGATTTGCTAGTAATCTCACACCATACTGTATTCTCGCTCGTATCCCATCCACAGTTAAACTCAAAAACCTCGGAAGATTTGGTAAACTGCAGGTCGTCTGTGATGTAAGAGTTTTCACAAAAGCCGGGGCATGACCCGTCGAACCGTTGCACTATCAGCCTGGATTGGATGGCGCCCCCGCCCACAGCGTAGGACATCCACTGCCAGTTCGCCTCCCCGTTGGCTTTTCCATCGGCCATGAAAATGATTCCAAACGTCTCCCGGTCTGTGATCGAGCCGTTTGTCATATCTGTCAGCCGGAAAGTGAGCATCCCCCTGTCCACGTTTCTAAACCCCAGCGCCTCACCATTGGCGTTGGTGGTCTTCTGGGTGATGTGATGCGTGGCGGTTTTGTCGCAATAGGAATAGTCCCACACAGATTGATGGCCCGCCATCAGGTGCCTGGCCCCACAGCCACGATTCGATGTCGTGTTCCCTGGGTCAGTCTGGCTCCCTGGCATCCCTGGAACCCCCGGCGCCCCGCCACTGCCCAGGCTGCTAGGTCGGCTACTCTTGCCACAGGATGGCAAAACGGCGATGATGGTAAGCAAAACAATGACACTGGCCAAACCGAATGCGTACTTTTTCATCACGACCTCAAGCTGTTTATTTGATCCTCATTCATGTAACATAGCTCCCGTAAAGGAGTGCGGGTCTCGGGCGCATACTGGAGCCATATGGAGGTATTGTATTCCACAATATTTCGCCAGTCAACAGTTTTTTGAGAGTTTGCCCCATGATAATAAGGGCTTGAGAGATATCTATTAAAGCTGATTGTGAAGGAAAGTTTTAATGTCCCAGTCATACCCCATTACAGTCGGGGTCATCAACTACAACGGCGCCGATATTATCGAGAACACCCTCCGCTCGATGTACGATAGCGACTATGAAGGAGCGCTGGAGGTGGTGGTGGTGGATGATTGCTCCACAGACCGGAGCCCCGCGATTATCCGCGATAAATTCCCGGATGTCCGGCTCTTCATCCAACCGGCCAACTCGGGGCCCAACGCCGCCCGCAACCGCATCCTGGCGGAGGCTTCCCATCCATTTGTATTCGTTTCCGACAACGATGTGGAGCTGGCGCCCGATTGCCTTTCTCTATTAGTCGAGAGGCTGACGGCGGACCAGGAGACAGCAGTGGCCACCCCCATGGTGCTCGATTTTCACCAGCGCGACCAGGTCTACTCCAACGGCGCCGGGCTGCACTACGTCTGCTTCGGGATCATTGGCCTGCGTCACGAAAAGATACCGGAGGGGCTCTCCATGGCGCCGTTCACCTCCATCTGCGGCTCCGGCGGGATCATGATGGTGAAGCGGGACGCGGCGCTGGGCATCGGCGGGTTCGACGAGGATTTCATCTTCGGCTATGACGATGGGGAATTCACATATCGCATCTCCGCCTCTGGCCGGAGGGTGGAGCAGGTCCCTGCGGCGCGGATATACCACCTGGAAAAACCTGGCCGCAATCCGAAAAGGCTGCGATACCAGATAAGAGGGCGCTGGATACTTATCTTGAAGGCGTACTCCACCAGGAGCCTGATCCTGCTGGCGCCTGCGCTGCTGATGTTCGAGGCGGCGCAGGTGGCGTTCCTGACGATGAAGGGGCAGGTGGGAGAGTGGTTCGCTGGCGTGGGGATGGTGATCGGGAGCAGGAGCGCCATCATGGAGAAACGCCGGGCGGTGATGGCGGTCAAGAAGACACCCGACAATAAGCTACTGGCGCCGGGGGAGATATTCATGTTTCCCTCCCGCGTGGGGGGCGGAGCTATCAAAGCGGCCAAGGCGGCGATGGAGATGGGGCTGAATGTTTATTGGAAAATTGTGGAGCCGTTATTGGGGAGGTGATGGGGGGGGACTAGCCACTTTATGACCCATTATTTCCACTCCAGATGGAGAGCGATTTCCATTCCTCCGGAAAACCCATCTCACCAGGAGATACTACATGCAGAGTATTAACCAATTCATTCACCCGTGTTGGCCATGATGTCTTTGGGCTGATTGTGGAAAGCAAATGGACTAGCATTACTAAAGTATTGTAGATCTTCTTCTTAGATGCCGCTTGTTCGTTAAAACATGCGCTTATCTCTTCTGGGTTTTTTGGAAAGGTTATCTGAAATGTCAGATTACGGTTCCACAGACGCCCGTGGTGAGCGGCAATATTCCTGACATGATTGAGGTTGTTGAGAAACGAGCCTAGGACTTTTCCATCTAGTTTATATGCATCGGCAATTGCGTTTCTATTTTTACGGGCTTTGATAACTTGATACCATTTTACAAGCTGCCCAAAAGAAAGAATTTCAAATACCGACCATATTGGAGGCAAGGGTGGATCTTTGTATTTCTCCTTGTAATGCTTGATCCATATTTCACGAGAATTACTAATTGTTTCCTCGGTCGAGGCTAAGCAACCATCGTAACCTTTCCTGAATAATAATTTATCCATGTAGGCATGGCTGCCATAAGATGTCGCCAAATGGTTCACTATTTGGGTACGCAAAGAAATTTCAAATCGCTCAATGGCCTCAAAGATAAGCAGACGAAACTTTCTGTCAAACAGATATAAATCGAGAGCATTATCAAAAGTCGCCCATGGCTTGAACTGATGATCCTTGAAACCGAGGTCGATTTCGAAAGGAGCCCAATAAATCCTTAACCTGTAATAGCTGATGTGTTTGAGATATTGGATTGCCCTAGGACGATCAGACACAGACAAGCCCCTTTTAATCAAAAGGTCAATCTGGTCCTCAATAGAAAGAGGGGGCTTCTCGTATTTCAAAGAAGCCCCCTCTGATATAGAAACCCGCCGGGGTGCGCGTGCCAACCGAAGCCAACAGAGGCGGGGCGGGTATTTTTCGAATTCCCTAAGATCATGATATCAATCATTTTTCAGAGTGTCAAAAATAATAAGAAAATGGATGCAAAGCGCCTTCCTCCCCCCCCCTACAACCCATACGCCACTCTTAACGCCTCATGCAGGGTGGTTTCTCCCCTCACCACTTTTCGCAGCGCGTTTTGCCGCAGGCTCACCATGCCGGAGCGCAACGCCTGTTCCCGCAGCTGGCCCGGCAAAGCCCCTTTCTGGATCAGCTTGCGCATCGGCTCGTCGATCTCCAGAATCTCATACACCACCGTCCGGCCATAATAGCCAGTCTGGCGGCAATAGTCGCACCCGGCCCCCTCTTTGAGGGTCAGTTCTTTTTCCCCGGAGTTCACCCCATACATCGCCAGCTTCTCCACCGGATACACCACATTCCTGGCGCAGTTTGGGCATACATTGCGGACCAGCCTTTGGGCCAGGACCCCCACCAGGGAGGAGGAGACCAGGAAAGGCTGCACCCCCAGGTCCAGCAGCCGCATCAGTGACG
>JAOUNV010000266.1 GCA_029880775.1 Nitrospinota bacterium
TCCCTTCCGGAGCAAGACGCTCACCGGCCCCACGGCATGGAAGTGGCGCCATGTGAAGTGGATATTCTTCGCGCTATATGTGGCGGCGGCATACGCCATATTCAACTGGGCGCCCAACTCGTGGACCTCCACATTCCTGGGGCTGTTCACGCTACTGGTGGTGATCCCATACTTCGCCACATTCTTTCTCACACCCATCACCGGCAACCGGTTCTATTGCCGATACATGTGCCCATACGGCGCCACATTTGGCCTGCTCAATAAAGTGGGCTTTTTCCGGATAGATTTCAACAAAGAGACTTGCACCGATTGTGACCTGTGCGAAATGGTGTGCGACATGGGTATCCCGGTAGTCACCATCGGTCGGGCGGAGGGAAAGGTGGACACCACAGAGTGCATGGGCTGCGGACGATGCGTCACGGAATGCCCTTCGCGCAGCCTGGCCTTCCACGATATCCGCAACATCGCCTTCCCCGCTTTGCGCCAGGATGGGCGCGTATTGAAAGAAAGCTCCGGGATGGCCAGTCCCGTCCTCCGTCGGCACGCGGCCTTATTCACCCTCATGATGGTGGCGGTGGCCCTCCTGGCTGGATGGTTCTTCACCGCCCTGGGGAGTGCGGCGGAATTGTCGAGCAACCTGGTGGGGCTGGTATGCGGTCACTAGCCGCCCTTTCCTTAACGCTGCTGTTTCTGGGCGCCGCTGTGGTCATGGCCGATGGAGTCGGCAAAGGCATCGGCCTATACGGAGGCGAGTGGAGCCCAGACCCGATGTCGGAGTATTGGGATCCGAAATCTTTTCACACTCCAAGAACCGACCTGATGGAAGGAGTATATCGAGGTGAAGAGTGTGTGGACTGCCACGAGGGGATCACCCCCGGCATAGTGACAGGATGGCGCGCCAGCCGCCACGCAGCCGCCGACCAGCCTGTCTCCTGCCCCGCATGCCATGGCGCGGACCATCAGAAGCTTATTTTACCCACGCCGGAAACGTGCGCCGGGTGCCATGAAAAACAACATGGCGAGTTCATGGAGGAGAAAAGGTTTGGCTTCCCCAGCCACGCTTTGGCCATGGAGCGGGCGGTGGACGCAAAGCATTTTGTCGATAAACCAAAGGCGGAGACCGCATCCTGCTTGCACTGCCATTCCGTGGCCACAAAGTGCGACTCCTGCCACACCCGACACCTCTTCAGCGCCGCAGAGGCCCGCCGCCCGGAGGCGTGTGTCAGCTGCCATTCCGGTCCACCGCACCCGGACGACGAGACATACTACGCCTCCGCCCACGGGAAGCTGTATCTGGCCGAGGGGGATAAGTGGGATTGGAGCAAACCTTTGGCCAAAGGCAATTACCCGGCGCCCACATGCGCCTATTGCCACATGTATGGCAAGCATCAGGTGGCGGACAAGGCGATATGGAAGTTCGGCCTGCGTGAGGTGAACCCAAACACCTCGGAGAACAAGGTGAAGAGGGCCAAGTGGAGGGCCGTGTGCCGAGACTGCCACGACGATAAAACCGCCGAGGAGGCGTTCTCCACGCTGGACAAGGAGAGAAAGAGGGCCTGGGGCAAACTGTATGCGATGGAGGACTTGTTAGAGGATCTGCGTTCCGAAAAAGTGATCACCCCAGCGCCTGGCCAGCGTCCCGCCTACCCCACCGATTTCTTCGATTCGATCTGGCCTATGATCCGAATCGGGTTCCTCGAAGGGCAGGCTTCCGCGTTCTACAACGTGTCGCTTATCGAAAGGCTCTACTTCGAGATGTGGTACTTCGATAATCTGGGCGCATACAAGGGCGCGGCCCATGGGGCGGATGAGTTCGTCAACTTGCAACACCAGAAAATGGAGAGCAGCATGAAGGGGATCCGGGCCGAAGCGGCCAGGCTGCGCCACTCGGGCAAGCGGGAGCCGGGAGACCTGTGGCTTAAAGGGGAATACACAGATTTTAACCGGGAGAATAACTGATGGGCGGATGGCGCATTCTCGCGGTGACGGCGCTGATGGTCGGCCTGTTGTCTCGTGGCGCCATGGCCCAGGCCCCGGAGGGGGAGTTCGCCGATCAAGAGTGCGTGAAGTGCCATCTGGAAAAATCACCGGCGGTGGTGGAACAATGGCGAGCCAGCGAACATGGCGCCCCGGACCAGCCGGTTACTTGTGTCGATTGCCATGGCGGTCTGCATAAGCTGTCGGCCCAAAAGGCTCGACCCAACGGCGCCTGTATCCGATGCCACGACAGGGAAGGCGCCATCGTCCATAGCTATCGTACATCAAAACATGGAGTGATCGCCAGGCTGGAGCGGGTGGCCTGGGACTGGACACAGCCGTTGGCCGAGGGAAATTACCGCGCCCCAACATGCGCCTACTGCCATTTGCACAGCGGAGGCCACGATGTGGGCGCCATAATCACCAGCCGTAGCCCGAAAGCGCGAGATAAGACGGAGGAGGTGTGCGCCGATTGCCATTCGCCCCGCTTCATCACCACATACCTGACCACGGGGGAGCGGATGTACCAGATAGGATTAATGAAGGTCCGTGAGGCCAGCGCATTGGTGGAGCGATTCCGCAAGACCGGGCCTGATGAGGATGCGCTTGCCGATATGGATAAGGCTTATGAAAAGATGAAATCGGTCCATCTGAAGAATCTTCTGCTGGGAATCGCCCACCAATCCCCCGACTACCAATGGTGGCACGGCCACCCCGCATTAGATGGAGATCTTATCCGGATCAAGTCGATCTATATGGAGTCTGCACGCTAGTCGATGCTCTAACTCACAGCCAATGGTGGCACGGCCACCCCGCACTGGATGGAGACCTTATCCGGATCAAGTCGATCTATATGGAGTCTGCACGCTAGTCGATGCTCTGATTCGCAGCCAATGGTGGCACGGCCACCCCGCATTAGATGGATATCTTATCCGGATCAAGACGCCGTCAAGAATTCCAGGATCTTCCGGTTCACCAGTTTGGCTTGGGTAATCGTAAGATCGTGCCCCGTATCAGCGATTACTTCCGTCCTTATTCTGGGGGCCACCCGGTTTAGCCGTTCCACAGCCTCGTGAGCGGAGTAGATTTTTTCGTTCTCCCCCACCATGTAAAGCGTGGGGACCTGTATGCCATTGAGCTCCTTGTCATCCAGCACCGCCGGATTCACATTGTTGTGAGGCTTGAAGCTTCGTATGGCCAGGTAGGCGAAATCCACTTCCTCCTCCAGCAGAGCGAGGCTATGCTCATCCTTTTTCGCCATGTCCTCAAGCAGCCAATACAAAGTACGCTTCGTAAAATAGCGGTGCGGAATCAGGCACATGACCGCCCGTGATATAAACCCGAACCGCAACTGCAGCACCGTCCCCGCCGGGGCCAGCAAGACAAGCCGACCGGTCCTCTCCGGGTGACTTAACGCATATCTGGTGGCCATCCATCCACCATAGGACATGCCAACGATATTAATATCGTTCCCAAGCTTAAGTCCTGTGAACAACTCGTCCAACCACTTAACGTAGTCATCATGGTTCTCAATGGGGCGGGTGCTCACGCTTCGTCCGTTGTCATTAATGGTGTCTACGGCGTATGTCCTGAAACCGGCGGATAGCTCCTGGATGTTCGGAATCCAGTGCAAAGAGCTGCCGCCGATACCATGCAAAAGAACCAGGGGCGCGGCGCCTTTCGGTCCACTGATCCGCACATGTGTAGGGCCGTAGGATGTTTCCACCACCCTGGCCTCTGAGGCCACCGGCCACTTGAGCGCCTTCTTGTCGTAAGCCTCCAAAAACCTTTCTTTTGCCTCAGCGGAGCGAAAAGGATGATGCTCCGTCATGCTGCTGTCCATTATTGCGTATCGGCCAAGGAGCCCAGCCGCTACAGCCAAAATGGCAAACCAGGTTGCAATCCTCTTGACAGGTTTAAGGAGCGCCAATGTCCCCCCCCTCCTTTTTGATACATCCTAATCGAACGATATCCACGGCCAGCGACGCTCCACCATGGTAATAAACCCGGGTCTCCAGCTTTTCCACAGGCTGCGGCGT
>JAOUNV010000267.1 GCA_029880775.1 Nitrospinota bacterium
CTCATGTTTTCGCACAGGTTCCGTCGATCCTCCAGAGCCTTCCCCCTTTCGTCCGATCCTGATATCATGATACCGGACGCTGGTGTCTTACATATTCAAGGAGCGCCATTATGAAAGCATGGGAAAGGCCCCCTTTGCATGACATTGAGGATATACGCCGGGAGATCGAAAAATCCCCCGAGCCTGACCTGAAGCCGGACCAGACCCTGGAGCTGGGGCCGTGTGGCATGGGGATGCCTGTGCTGCAAAGCGCCGCTGCCCTGCGGAAAATGACACCGGGGCAGGTGCTGCTGCTCACCTCCAGCCACCCCTGAAGCTACCCGGATATACACTCGTGGGTCTCACGGTGCACGACGGCAAAGCTGGAAGGGGAAGGGATCGAGGATGACACGATGAAGTATTACTTACGGCGGGTGTGAAGGGGCTGACTAAAACGTTTCCTTTGTCTGCTGAAGGTGAAAGGCCAAATTGCCCAATGCGGACAATCCCCTGTTCCTCCTCCGACACATGATAAAGTGGCGATTGTTAACCATGCCCAACCCTGTAGATGGGCGATTTAGAAAAAGAGGGTGTTATGACAAGGCAAACGTTTTTTGCGATCATCCTTGTGGTCGGCGTATCCCTGGCCGGGTGTGGGGGAAGCAGCGGCGGCTCTTCCGGCTCCACGGCCAATAATGGCGCCGAGTTCGTGGGATCCTGGAATATGCTGACTGAGCGCGGAAGGACCCCGGCGGAGAATGGATATAACTCGTTGATCCTGGAACTGACCCAGACAACCTTGAGGTCCACCATCGACTCGCCGACTTTTAACTGCGCCTGGTCGGGCGACCTGTCGTACACATCCTCCACGATTACTGTCGCAGTGACCCAAGGGGAAGGGATGTGCGCCGCCGCTGTGGGGAGCACACGAAACGCGGCATGGAGTGTATCCGGAAACCTCCTGACCCTGGATTGGGAAGGCGCCAACGGGCAACTACAGGTCTATGAGAGGATGTAAAGGGGGGGGATTGAAGGTGATGGGCATGCCACGCCCCGCAGCCTCCGGGTTATACCTAACTTCGTGAAAAAAGGGGCGTTCAGGCCATTTGGGCGAGTCTTTATCGTAATTGACACCCTATAATGAAATTGATAGACTTATAAGACACTTTTCAGCAGTATTGATAAAGACAAAGATGGCTTTTAAAAGCCACTGACATATAGATATTAACCAGGTGACCATTTAGCGGGGGGTCGAGATGGAATTTACGATCGATCGGGGCGAGTTCCAGAGGGCGCTGCAGCGCGCCCAGGGCGTGGCTTCTTCCAAGGGGCCGATGCCGATTCTTTCCAACGTGCTGATCGAGGCGGAAGAGGGGGGTGTCTCTATTTTCACCACTAATCTTGACATCGGGCTAAAGGGTCGCTACCAGGCCAAAGTCGCATCCAAGGGGAAGACCACAGTCCTGGCCAAGAAGCTGTACGACATCGTGCGTGAGCTTCCGGATGGGGAAGTGGTGGTCAAGCTTGATGACGACTCTCGTTGCCGCGTGATCTGCGGCAAGTCAAAGTTCAACCTGGCCACCATAGACGCGGCCGACTTTCCTGCGTTTCCGACATACGACGCAGAGGCTCTGGCCCCGTTGGATGGAGAGATGCTCTCCGAGATGATCCGAAAGACCCAGTTCGCCGTCAGCCAGGATGAGACCCGGATGACACTCAATGGCGCTCTTCTGGAGGTGAGCCCCACGAAGGTGCGGATGGTGGCCACAGACGGGCACAGGCTGGCTTTTATCGAAAGAGAAGGGGCGTTTAAGGTTACCGACACTGAAAAGTCGATAATAGCCAGAAAGGCGATCGCCGAGCTGTCCAAGATGCTGACCGAGGGGGAGGATGAAACCTTCAAGTTCCACCGGCACGACAACCATATAATCTTCGAAAAAGGCTCCCAGGTGCTGGCCATCCGGCTGATCGAGGGGGCTTATCCCAATTATGATCAGGTGATCCCAAAAGAATTCACCGGAGAGGCCACGTTGTCGGTGTCCGATTTCGTTCATGGGCTGCGGCGGGTGGTCACCTTGGCCGATGAGAAGTCCCACATGATCCGGTTCACCTTTTCCGAGGGGAAGGTGGAGCTGCTAAGCGAAGGGGGAGAGATCGGCGAGGCTCGGGACGAAATGGCGATAGAATACTCCGGCCAGGAGTTCGTGGTGGGACTGAACGCCTATTACCTTCTTGATATACTGAACATAATCGGCCACGAGAATGTGGTGCTGAAAATGCAAAATCAGTTGAGCCCGGTGCTGGCCAAGTCCCCCGCAGACCCTGGTCTCTTGTGTATAGTGATGCCAATGCGGCTGTAACTTATTGTATATATTGGCAGCAAATAAATCTGCTAATAACTGGACATTTGTCCTAACCATTTATTCTTCTTTTCTCTATATTTAAGTCATCCCCATTCCCCGCCACAGGTTTGTCCTGGAGCGAGGTTTAAGATGAGAAATTTCAAAACAGCTGGGCGGGAAAGCGGGGGGCTTTGCCAAGTTGCGCCCACGTCGGCGTCCCTGCCTAGAAGACTCCCCCGGATTTTAAATCAGCGGCCAGGTTTCACCCTGCTGGAGATCCTGGCGTCGGTGGTGGTTCTGTCGGTAGGTATCCTCGGTGTCACCGCCATGCAGACCGCATCCTTGAACGGCCAGTTGCTTTCACGCAATCTCGGCACCGCGTACAACGTGGTTCACGACGCGCTGGACAGGATGCAGACCAATTCGGAGAACATCACCAGTTACATCAACAACAACTACTCCCAGCCGTTCACCGTAACCGCCAATATAAGCGATAGAAACCCTTCGGACAATACGGGTGAGAGGCCTGCGGCAGGAACGACGGCGGCGGACGATTACGACGCTATTTACATGGCCATGCTGGACATGAAGCTTTCCAGCGGCGTACTTACCGTGCAGCTTTCCAACGATGATCCGTATACCGGTGTGGATTCGGCGACAGCCAAGCTAACCTGGAATTACAAAGGGAAAACAAGAACATGCGAAGTTCATACAGAACTAATCAAGGAGGGCAGGTGATGGCCGGCCGTCGCCCTGCCGCCTCGGTGGCTGGGTTTACAATGATAGAGCTCTTGATCGCCATGATTATGGCCTCGGTGTTGATGGTCTCCATGGTGCAAATGTTCCGCAGCAACAGGATCGCGTTTAGCCTGGTGGACGACATCAGGGGAATGGAGCAGAACGCCCGGATAGGGATGGACTTCATGTCCCGCGACTTCCGGAAAGCCGGTATGGGCGCCCACCAGGCCATCCCCTTTATGCCGGTGGACAACACGAGCACGATATGGGCGTCCCGCAATGCCGGCCTCACCACAAGCGGCCACCCGATATTGGCGGGGACGGACTTGACCGAGATGTTCTGGGGTTATCTACCGATTCCGATATGCGTAGAGGTGAACGGCACAGGGGCGACCGGCTTTAGCACAAACAACGCTAATATGAAGCTTCCACGGATTTCGCTGATGGGCTTGCCGGACTACAGCGTAAACTTGTCCGGCACGGAAGCCGGCGAACTGCTAAGTCAATATAATGTGTTGATATACGACCCTATATGTCCTACAACCGTTAACTGCCAGCAGAACCTCACCAACGGGGGATGGAACAGCGCTTCCGGACAAATCTCCGTGCAACTGGACTATAACAGGGGTAATAGCAACCCGGACGCCGCGAACCGGCCCCATAGTTGCATGACCTTCGAGAACAGCCCGGTCAATGATTGTCCATCCGGGGTCGCCTGTATAAACATTGGCGAAGATATGTACTATTTCGTCCAGGATCTGGAACCGGGCAACCCGCAGTTGGTGCGATACAACCTGGGCCCCGGCAGCTTCGAAGTTATGTCTAACTACGTGGAGGATTTCCAGCTCATGTACGGGGTGGATGGTGTGACCTCTACCGACGTCCAGGACGGAATGGTGGGCGCCACCGAGTGGTTAAACGGGGACCAGTATAACACAAACAACTCGGGG
>JAOUNV010000038.1 GCA_029880775.1 Nitrospinota bacterium
GCCAAAAAGGGATGCCTGGCGGCTGGAACTGAATGGAGAGAGGGCGCTGTGGGGGAGAGGATATCCTACAACCTGCGGCGACTGAAGTATTTCGCCTCCGCCAACGTGCTGGGAAACCTGACCATCGTGGAATCAAAAGCGCCTTGATGGCCCATCTGGCAGGGGGGGCAGGGCCGCGAAAAGGGCTTTAATTTTAACCGTGAATCAAGCATGGCTATTGCCTGGAGGCTATGGAATAGGGTAAACTTTGGCCTTGATTCAAAAGGATTTGCGCAATGGCGAAAATAGACGCTTTTTTCAAATTGATGCACGATCAGGGAGCATCCGATCTGCATATGGTTTCCGGCCAGCAGCCGATCATCCGCCTTCATGGAGAGCTGGAGCGGATAAAATACAAGGTTCTTGATCCTGAAGAGCTCAAGGGGATGCTTTACGAGATCGCCGCCGAGGACAAGGTAAAGCAGTTCGAGGAAACTGGCGATATCGACTTTGGTTACGAGATACCTGGTATCGCCAGGTACAGGGCCAACTTTTTTATGCAGAAATACGGCATCGCCGCCGTGTTCCGCGAAATCCCCTCAACTGTGCTCACCTGTGAGCAGTTGGGTCTTGGGCCCATATTCACAAAGATGGCCTTGCTGGGCAAGGGGCTGGTGCTGGTCACCGGGCCGACTGGGTCTGGTAAATCCACCACGCTGGCCGCCATTGTGGACCACGCCAACAAAGTTCGAAAGGATCATATCCTCACAGTCGAGGATCCGATCGAGTTTGTCCACAAGTCCGCGTCCGCCGTGGTAAACCACCGCGAAGTGCATATGCACACAAAGTCCTTCGCCTCCGCCTTGAAAGGCGCTTTGCGCGAAGATCCCGATATAATCCTGGTGGGCGAGATGCGCGACCTGGAAACTATATCGCTGGCGCTGGAGGCCGCCTCCACTGGGCATCTGGTGTTCGGTACCTTGCACACCCAGTCCGCCGCCAAAACGGTGGACCGCGTTATTGACGTTTTCCCCTCTGGTCAGCAAGCCCAAATCCGCACCACTCTTTCTGAATCTTTAAAGGCCGTGGTGGCGCAGAATCTGTTTAAAAAAGCGTCAGGCAAGGGCCGGGTGGCGGCCCTTGAGATCATGATATGCATTCCAGCCGTAGGCAATCTTATCCGCGAGGCAAAGACCTTCCAGATTCCTTCGACGATCCAGACCGGCAAGAAATTCGGCATGTGCTCGCTGGATGACGCCATACTGGATCTGTTGAAGCAGGGGATCATAACCGCAGAAGACGCATACGAAAAATCGATCCAGAAAGACAGGTTCGTCGGCTACCTCAAAGAGCCGCCAGATATCTTCGGTTGATTTACCTGGGGGCCGACCGATGAGTTTTCCGGAGGCGGCAGGCTTCATCCGGGAGCATGGGCGTTTTTTGATCACCAGCCATTTGAACCCGGATGGCGACGGCATCGGCGCCATGATGGGGCTGGACTGGGCATTGCGAAAGCTTGGCAAACAGAGCTTTATGGTTCTCGAATCCACTCCCCCGGAGATTTTTAAATTCCTGGCTGGCTATTCGCGCATCGGTAGCATGGAAAGCGTCGGGGATATCACACCCTTGGACACCGCCATTCTGGTGGACTCCCCCACGATGGAGAGGGTGGGGCGGGCAGCGGAACTGATTTCGCCGGATGCGGCCATTTTGAACGTGGATCACCACATCTCCAATAAATATTTTGGCCAGGTGAACCTGGTGGAGCCTTCCATCTCCTCCTCTGCTGAGATGATATACAAGCTGATATCGGAGCTGGGGCTGGCGCCAGACCTGGATTGCGCCGAATATCTGTACACTGGGATGATTATCGACACTGGCAGGTTTCGTTTTTCCAACACCTCGGCGGACACTTTGCGTACGGCCGCAGCCCTGGTGCAGGTCGGCGTGCGGCCAGATAAAATATCCGAGGGAATATACGATGCGAAGACCCTGCAGACCACCCGCGCCCTGGGTAGATTCATCGACTCGATCCAGATCCATCTGGGGGGAAAGGCTGCCGTGGGCGCCTTTGGCCATGACTTTCTCGCCTCCGAGGAATACCAGCATGTGGAGACGGAAGGGTTTGTGAACCATGCCCTCTCCATCAAGGGGGTGGAGGTGGCGGCTTTTCTAAAAGAGGTGGAAAAGGGAAAAACCCGCGCCAGCCTCCGCTCCAGAGGTGGGATCGACGTGAACAAACTGGCGGGCGCTTTTGGCGGCGGTGGTCACTCAAGGGCCGCTGGCTGCACCATCATGGCCCCCCTGGAGCAAGCAAGGGAAAAACTATTGGAGCAGGTGACCAAGGGGACAGGCTGACTATCGGATCCTCCCCCGGCGCTTCGGCTCGCGCATTTAGACGCTATTGCGTTGCCGACACTGGCGACATGGTGGGCGGAATGATGGGCCGACGGACGAAGACCATGTCCCCGCAGGAAAAAGAAATGATCATCCAATATCTGCAAGCCAACGGGTTGAAAACCATGGATAAATCCAGCACAGCTCATGCTGGCGCATCAGGATACGCGGAGTTCGTGGAGTTCTGCTCTCAATGCCACGACCTGCCCGACCCGTCAATACATACATCGCGGAAATGGCCGCAGGTGGTGCGGGAAATGGAGGGTCAAATGAAGAAAGCTTCGCTCAAGGCCCCAGGCGCCGATAAAGAGAAGGCGTTGCTGGAATTTCTGCAGGGCGCCGCCAAGGATTGAAAAACGTGGCGCGAGCGAAATCTGGACATTAACCACTACACGCGCCGAGCCGATAATGCATGGCCCGGCGCCAGGTAGTTTTTAGATATGAAAAGATATATCTGAATCGGCGGCAAAATCGAGCATGGTGGCCGCGCCACCGATCTCGACCCCGTCGATAAGGTCCTCTTTTTTCACACCCATGACATCCATGGTCATCTGGCAGCCGATCATGCGCACACCGACATCCTGGCACATTTTCAGCATCTCTGGAATGGTGGCCACGTTCTGCTTCCCCATCCAGCTTTTCATCATGGTGGTGGCCATCATAGTCATGCCGGGCAATACGCCAATGATGTTCGGCACCGGCATGGGGGAGGCAGGGTTGGCCAACGGCGCCACGCCAAGGCTTTTATACTTATTCTTGTTGATGATATCCAACCCGTAAAAGGTGAAGAAGATAGCCACTTCCATCTCCATGGCCGCCGCAGTGGAGCCCACGATCAGCGGTATGTAGGCCATATCCATCGACCCCTTGGAGGCGATCATCACCAGTCTTTTGTTTTTCTCTTCTGCCATATTTTCCTCTTTTTTATGTTTGGTTCAGTGCCAGCGGACTTCTACGACTTCTTTATACGGAAAGTCCAGACACCACCTTCTTCCTTCGATTCAACGATCTGGTTTCCAGTTCGCCTAGCCCAGGCGGGAATGTCGTTTGCCGACCCTGGGTCGGTGGCCACCATTTCAAGCACTTGGCCCGGCTGCATATCGTTCATTGCCATCTTGGTTTTCAAAACCGGCTCGGGGCAGGAAAGCCCTTTGCAATCCAAAGTTTTATCTGACTCGCCACTCATTTTGTCCTCCTGATTTTTCTGTACTGCCGTTGCTGTTTTACTGGCTCCATGTTTCCCCTTACCCAAAAACACGTAGATTATCTCACAGTTAGATTCACACGAGGGCGAATGGATTCGGATTAAACGCTGAAACAGAGAAATATATTATTCCCCCACCGCTGATACGATAACTTTCCGGCTTCGGGCTTTGTTGTCAAAATCCACCAACACGATCTGTTGCCACATCCCCAGGGCCAGGCTTCCCTCGATTAAAGGGACCGAAAGCGATGGCCCCAGAAGCGCAGCCCGCACATGGGAAAAGCCATTGCCGTCCCCCCAGCGCTCATTATGCAAATAGTCGCCGTGTTGTGGAGCGATCCGTTCTATAGCGGCCCGAAGGTCCGCCACGGCGCCTGACTCATACTCTATGGTGGTCACCGCCGCAGTGGAGCCTGGGATGAATATGGTTGCGACACCGTTTATGACACGCTTGCCACTAAGAGCCTGGCTCACACGGCCAGTAATGTCCACAATATCGCAAAAGCCCCTGGTTGTTATGGTAATTGACTGCTGGTTGACCATTGTCTCGCCTCCTTTGGGTGTGGCTGTAATCAACGGATTATTACATATTTCGTATTTAGGTCATGATTTGAATGGATGAATTTCAAAGGAACCGGCCAGGAGTTATACAAGCGCCAGAGCTCATACAGGGTTGTGCGGTTACCCCCGCCACGACGAAAAAAAAGCCCCACGCCCAGAGGAGGCGTGAGGGCCTGGATAGGCGTGGGCCTGTATGGGCTGAGGGCCTGGATAGGCGTGGGCCTGTATGGGCTGAGGCCCTGTATGGGCTGAGGCCCTGGACATAAGCTAGTCGACGTAGATTTTTGGGTTATTTCCACCATCGTGGCAGCCGCCTGCGCTACATCCGCCATGAGTGGGGCTTTGGACCATCTGAGTCGTGTTTCCCTCCACCACCGCCGTGTATCCGCCGGATGGGGAACCGGAAGGGTTATAAAAGTTTCCCAATCTGTCTGAAACCATGGTTATGACCGCGCCGCTGGCTTCTGTGACGGTGATTGTGACACCGCTGACACCCGAGGAGCTGGAGAGGGACGCTGTTATGGTCCCCGCATAGGCCAGGTTGTGGCACTCGCGGCAATCGGACCCGGCGTTGTGGCTGGAGGACGACGCCGTACTGGTGGCGGTGGGGCCTTCATCCCCACATGCGGCCAGCATGGGAAATATGGCCAAAACCGATATGACAATTCTTGTTTTTGTTGAAAAAAGCTTTCGAAAATTCATGAGAAAAACTCCAAATGTTACAAAATAAATTATTTGCCATCCTGGATGAATCAGGGGCCGGGAGGGTGGATTATAAAATACTTTCATATACCCGAAAAGCAAAATGATTATTCTCTAACGAATTTTACCAGGGCCGCCGAAAGGCTTTTGACCAGAGTGCGCCGCATATTCAGGGGGGGATGGTGATAATACCCTCAATTACAAACAGATAGTTGCGCGAGGGGCCAACTGGAATAAAGTAATCAATGCCTTTTCAGTATGTTAAAATCAATTATCATAAAACTTGTGGTTCGGAACTTCCAGGGAATATATGTCGGCGCTTCTATTATGCAATGTGACGGGCCATGAAACCCGAGTGGCCTTGGTGGAAAACAACATGCTCACGGAGCTTTTCATCGAAAGGACCGGGGGGCATGGGATCGTGGGAAACATTTACAAGGGACGAGTGAGCAAAATCCTGCCCGGAATGCAGGTGGCCTTTGTGGATATCGGCCTGGAAAAAGCCGGCTTTCTTTATGTGTCCGATATTTACCGGGCACAGGGCAATGGCAGGCCCAACTTCGTGGAGCGAGAGGAGGGGCTGGACGAGGAAGAGGAGACCAACGCCGTGGCGGTGGAAACCATTCCAAAGCATGAAGAGCACCTTCCGATAGACCAGCTTCTCAAAGACGGACAGGAGATCATGGTCCAAGTTTCCAAGGACCCGATGGCCACCAAAGGCGCCAGGATCACAAATTATATCAGCCTTCCCGGCAGGTACCTTGTGTATATGCCAAACACAGCCCAAGTGGGCGTTTCCCGCAGAATCGAAAACGAGGATGAGAGAAAAAGGCTGCGCGAGTCTGTGACATCCATGCGCAAAAACGGCTCCGGATATATCATCCGCACCGCTGCGGAGAAAAAGGAGAAAGCCGACCTGGAACACGACCTTATTTTCCTGGACAAGTTATGGGCTTCCATAGGAGAGAACTTCGAGTCCGCCCCCTCCCCCAGCGTTGTGTATGAGGATCTGAAGCTGATTCACCGCGCCATCCGGGATTTGTATAAAAAAGAGATCGATATTGTGATCGACTACCCCCAAGTCTATGAAGAGGCCAAGGCCTTCTGCGGCTCCTACCTGCCGGACATGGTGGAGAAGATCCATCTATACTCCGAAAAGGAGCCGATCTTTTCCAAGTACGGAATCGAATTGGAGATCGAAAGAGCCCTGGACAAAAAAGTGTGGCTCAAGTCTGGCGGTTACATAGTCATAGACCAGACCGAAGCGCTGACCGCCATTGATGTGAACACCGGCAAGTTCGTGGGGAAACGGGACCAGGAGGAGACTATCCTGAAAACCAACCTCGAAGCGGCTCAGGAGATCGTCTACCAGCTGCGATTGCGCAACATCGGCGGGATCATTATCATAGACTTCATAGACATGGAACGGCAGGAGAGCAAAGACAAGGTATACTCCGCCCTGGAGCTTGCGTTAAAGTCGGACAGGTCCAAGACCAATATACTCAAGATTTCTGAGCTGGGCCTGGTGGAGATGACACGAAAGCGTAGCCGCGATTCCTTGTCCAGAATCCAGACCGCCATCTGCCCACATTGCGAAGGGAGGGGCAGAATAAAATCGAGCGCCACCATCCTGTTCGAGATGTACCGGGCCATCCGCCAGATCGCCGGGCAGACACCGGGCGGCGGCAATGTCATATGTTCCGCCAGCCCGGAGGTGGCCGAGCTATTGATGGAGGAGGAGCCCTCCTACCTGGAAGGAATGGAGAACGACCTGGGGGTGAATATCGTGATCAACACAGACCCGAACATGCACCAGGAAAAATTCCACGTGTGGATCGAATGACCGCCCCGCTGATAAGCGTGGTTAACGTATAAACCAAATCTGGAGCGAACGAGATGCGCAAGATTATTCAGTATATGATTCACCCTTCCCTGCCTCTGCGCCTGCAGGCTTTGGCGGGATTGGCCAAAAACCTGTGGTGGGCATGGCACCCGGACGCGGTGAACCTGTGGCGAAGGCTGGACCCGCAACTGTGGGAGGATACATACCACAATCCCGTGAAGATGCTGGGGATCATAAACCAGTCCCGCCTGGACCAACTGGCCGAGGATGATGGATTCATCACCCACATGGACCGGGTGATTTACCAGCTAAACGAATACATGGAATCCGCCTTCTGGTTCCAGAAAACCCATGAGGAGAAGGCAGGCGCCGCCCGCATTGCCTATTTCTCCGCCGAGTTCGGTATTTCAGAATCGCTCCCCATATACTCCGGCGGCCTGGGCATCCTGGCTGGCGATCATTTAAAATCCGCCTCGGACCTGGGGCTGCCCCTGGTGGGGATGGGCCTTCTATACTCCCAAGGTTATTTCCGGCAGTACCTGAACCCGGACGGATGGCAGCAGGAGTTTTACCCGGACAACGACTTTTACAACATGCCCATCTTCCTGGAAAAAGATCAGGAAGGAAACGAGGTCAGGGTTCATGTGCAATACCCAGGCAGGCATGTCACCGCCAGAGTGTGGCGCGCTCAGGTGGGGCGCACACCGCTTTTCCTGCTAGACACCAACATCCCGGAAAACAACGGGCACGACAGAGCCATCACCCAGCAGCTGTATGGTGGGGATATAAACATGCGCATCGAGCAGGAGATCATGCTGGGCATGGGTGGTGTCCACGCCTTGCGCGCGCTGAACATAGACCCGACCGTGTATCACATAAATGAGGGGCACTCCGCATTCCTGGCTCTAGAGCGAATCCGCCGCCTGATGCGCGAAGAGGGGCTGACATTCCAGGAGTCGAAAGAGGAAGTGATCGCCTCCACCGTCTTCACCACCCACACCCCCGTGCCCGCAGGCAACGACATGTTCAGCCCGCAGTTGGTCCACAAATATTTCTCCGAATACCAGCACGAAGTGGGAATCGACCACCACACCCTTTTGAGCCTGGGCCGCCAAAACCCCAGAGATGAGGCGGAGAGCTTCTGCATGACAGTGCTTGCCATGCGGCTATCCTCCTTCACCAACGGTGTCTCGAAGCTGCATAGCGAGGTCTCCAAGGGCATGTGGAACCTTTTGTATGACGGCCTGGATACCCACGATGTCCCCATACGCGCCATCACCAACGGCGTGCACATTCGCTCCTGGATATCGGAGGAGATGTGGGGCCTGTTCGACAGGTACCTGGGCGGCCGATGGGTCCACGAGCCGGCCAACGACAGCGTCTGGCGCCGGATAGACGAGATCCCCGACGCTGAGCTGTGGCGCACCCACGAGCGCCGCCGCGAACGCCTGGTAGGGTACGCCCGCGGTCTCCAACGTGTACAGCTGACCAAGCGAGGCGCCACCACCGAAGAAATCCGCCTCGCAGATGAGGCCCTGCGCCCAGACGCGCTCACCATCGGGTTCGCTCGCAGGTTCGCCTCATACAAAAGGGGCAACCTGATATTCACAGACCTGGACCGGCTCAAGAAGCTCCTCTCCCACAAGGAGATGCCGATCCAGATCGTCTTTGCAGGCAAGGCCCACCCCCGCGATCATGAGGGGAAGACGCTTATCAAGAACATCATCCACTGGGCCCGTGATGAGGATCTGCGCGCCAGGATCATATTCCTGGAGAATTACGATATCAACGTGGCCAGATACATGGTGCAGGGGGTGGATATATGGCTCAACAACCCACGCCGCCCCAACGAGGCTTCCGGCACATCCGGCATGAAGGCCTCCGCCAACGGCGCGCTGAACCTCTCCGTGCTGGATGGATGGTGGTGCGAGGGATACAACGCCAACACCGGCTGGGCCATCGGCCGCGGAGAGGAGTCTGACGACTTCCCCGGCGGCGATCGGGAGCAGGACCTGGTGGAATCGAAGGCCATCTATGACCTGTTGGAAAAAGAAGTCCGCGCCCTTTTCTATACCCGAGGCGCCGACGATATGCCCAGGGGATGGATCGCCAAGATGAAAGCCTCCATGTCCACGCTCAACGCCGTGTTCAACACAAACCGGATGGTGCGCAACTATACCGTCTTCTTCTATCTGCCATGCATCCAGAGGGTGAACGCCCTGCGGGAAGATGGCCGCAAGAGGATGAAAACTCTGGCCTACTGGAAAAAGAGCGTGGAGGAGAACTGGAACACGGTCAACTTCATCGATGTCACCCGCAAGGAGACCAACCATCTGAAGGTGGGGCAGATGTATGAAGTCACCGCCACCATCCACACCGGTGGGCTTCAGCCAGAGGACCTGAAAGCGGAAATATATTTCGGGCCGCTAAACGCCAGGGACCAGATCGTGGACGGCTCCGCCGCCCCCATGACATTTGACCGGGCCGAGAACGGCGCCGCAGTGTTCAAAGGGCTCATCCCATTGAACGAAAGCGGTCGCCACGGCTTCTCCGTGCGGGCCATGCCCAGCCACCCCGACCTTTTCGACAGGGTGGAGCAAGGCTACGTGATCTGGAGCTGAGGAAGGGAAATTTTCCAGGGTTACTTCTTATCTTGTTATCTTGTCCTGAGGAGTAACCTTGGAAATAATCCGTTGCGGTTGGAGGATCGGATATAGCGAAGGGCCACCTCACACCCAAGACATCAAGATTCCGATCAAGCCTGAAATGGTAACGCATGAGACACCGGATCAAGCCCCATAGTGGGGCCACCTCACGCCTATCCCAGTTCGTCGATCTCCTGTTCCACCATTCCCATCAATCCGCCTAGCACCTGCTCGG
>JAOUNV010000001.1 GCA_029880775.1 Nitrospinota bacterium
GGCCGAGCTTTTGCGCCGGATCATGGGGGGGCTGGAGAAGCTTGGTTTCTCGCTGGAGGAGTTTGGGTCCAACGATTTCAACATCAGGGCAGTCCCCCGGCTTATCGCCGGAGCGGATCATGTGGCGGTGATCCTGGACGCGCTCGATAAGGCCTCCGGGATGGAAGAGAGGGCAAGCTTCGACGAGATATTGGAGCCTGTGATAAGCTCCATGGCGTGCCGGGCGTCGGTGATGGCGGGGGACAGGCTGGACGCGCGGGAGATGGAATCGCTGGTTCGGAGGCTGGACCAATGTCGGCTTCCATACACCTGCCCCCATGGTCGGCCGGTGGCGCTTTCTATCTCCAGGGACGATCTGTATCGCGGGTTCCTGCGCAAGTAGGGTCGGGCGCTTATTTTTGCCCACCGGTGATGGGCAAAAACGTATTCAAGGCATGCGGAAGTACGCGGTTTGTCAGCTGGACTGGTACTGCACCCTGCTCTTGATAAGAACTTCCATATCATTTTCCAGCAGCGGGCGGCAGAACAGGTATCCTTGCACCTCGTCGCAATCTATTCCACGAAGGTACTCAAGTTGCTCTGTGTTCTCCACGCCTTCCGCCACCACCTTGATATCCATTTCGTGGGACATGGATACGATCGCCTTTGCGATCGACCTGGACTTTGGATTGGCGGCCAGGTCCACAATGAATGACCTGTCGATCTTCAAGATGTTGATGGGAAGCCTGGCCAGGTAGCTGAGCGACGAGTATCCGGTGCCGAAATCGTCCATGGAAATATTGAATCCAAGCTCGCGTAGCCTGCTCAAGACCATCACCGCCTGATCCATGTTACGGATTATGGAGCTTTCGGTCACTTCCAGCTCGATGAAACGCGGCGGCAAGCCGGATAGGGCCACCACGTCCTGGATGCTTTTCACCAGGTCGGGGCTTTCAAAGGCCTTGGCGGATACGTTCACCGCCACATTCACCGCCACGGAGAACTCTTCATCTCCTCCCTCATGGATTCTTCTGTTAAAAGTGCACGCTTTCCCCAGCATCCACTCATCCAGCCCCAGGATCAGCCCCGTCTCCTCCGCCAATGGTATGAATTCGTTCGGCAGGACAATGTCCAGCCCATCCCGGCGCCAGCGAATCAGCGCCTCCATCCCCACGATGCGCCCCGTCTTCAGGTCCACCTTCGGCTGGTAGCAGGCGAACATTTCATCCTTATCCAGCGCCTTTCGCAGGTTAGTCTCCGCTTCCAGGCGCTTGACCACTTTCTGGTTCATCGACTCTGTGAAAAACTGATAGTTGTTTTTCCCCAGATCCTTGGCGTGATACATGGCGATATCGGCGTTCTTTATCAAATCCTCCACAGTGGCGCCATCGGCGGGGTAGATGGATATCCCCAGGCTGGTGGAGACGAACAGCTCCTCAGAATTATAGAAGTAAGGCTCCGATATGGATCTCATGATCTTTTCCGCCACCACCGAGGACTGCTTTTCGCCGTCCACGTCTTCTAGCAGGATTGTGAACTCGTCGCCACCGATTCTGGCCACGGTGTCTGTCTCCCGCAAGCAGCTTACCAGCCTGGTGGCCACTCCTTGTAGCATCAGATCACCGGCCGAATGGTTTAGCCTGTCGTTTATCTTTTTGAAATCGTCCAGGTCCAGAAACATCACGCCCAGCTTCTTGCCCGCCCTCTGGGCCCTAGTGATTGCCTGGCGGACACGGTCGAAATACAAGGATCTGTTGGGCAACCCGGTGAGGATGTCATGATACGCCTGATACCGGATTTTTTCCTCCGTATCCCGGATCTGGGTAAGGTCGCTGAAAATGGCGGTGTAATGGGTTGTCCGCCCGGCGGTGTCCTTTATGGAGGTTATCCGAAGGCGCTCCAGATAGGCTTCGCCGTTCTTGTTCCGGTTCCATATCTCCCCTTCCCACCTCCCCTCGGCGCGCAGAGAGCCCCACATCAGCTCGTAAAACTCCTGGGTATGCCTGCCAGACCTGAGTATGCTCGGGTTTCTTCCCAGCGCTTCCTCGGGGGAATAGCCGGTTATTGTGGTGAACGCGGGGTTGACAAACTGTATTATCCCCTCTCTGTCGGTGACCACCACCCCCTCCTCGGAGCTTTCATATATCTTCGCCGCGATCCTCAGCTTCTCTTCCGTATCATCCTTTTCGGTAACGTCCTCTACAGCGATGGCGCAAAGCCCAGGCTTCCCTCCGGCGTCCATCACAGGATTGGCGGTCAGATGCGCCAGCAGGCTCTCTCCTGCTTTGCTTGTCAGGCGCAAAACAACCTCGAAACGTTTCATTTTCCCGATCGACAGGTTGTCGAAAAGCTTTTGGGCCAGAGCGGTGTCCTCGGGATTGGTGAGATCGGTAAGAGCTCTTTCCAGCAGTTCACTCTCCCCGTAACCCAGAAGAGCGCAGAATTTGGAGTTTACTTTTACAAGCCGCTGGTCCAGCCGGACCAGAATCATTCCATGCCTGGCGCAATGGAATGTGGCCCATAAAATATCCTCGGCGCTGGGCATGATCCACTCCTATGGTAAGCAATCACATCCGGCGGCAGGGGGCACCCCGATGAAACGGCCCTCTTGCCGACGATGAAATAATTAACAACATGCGCAATGACCAAGAAAGCGCAACATCCCAAAACTTACCCGGAATTCCCCTTGTCCACGTATATATTATACTAATTCGTTTCTTTAGCAAACATATTCACTCTTGGCGCAAAAGGGACAGAATACGGCCATTGAAATGTGGCTATTATGTTATGTATCGTTTCATAGTGTGGCATGTTTCCTGGTAACATCATGCAGGATTCTTTGCGCGGTTCTCCTGAGCCGTTATACGAGATTGCCGGGCGCCCCACACCTGGTAAAGCAGGGGAGCGCCGATGGGGGGTGACTTGCGAAGTGTCAGGTTATCGACGGTAAGCTCAAGGCTCGGCCTTATTTGGGGGGGGGTAATAGCTTTGTCGGGTCCAGGGGGCGGCCGACCAGGCGGATTTCGAAATGGACATGATATCCGGTGGCGGCTCCAGTCTTGCCGACGTAGGCGATGGTCTCACCCTGGCGTACGGTGGCCCCGGCCCTGAATACGTTTCGTCTATTGTGGGAGTAGAGAGTCGCCACACCTTCTCCATGGTCGATGATGACCGTATTGCCATAGCCGGTCTCTCCCACGCCGGAATATACCACCGTTCCCCCTGCCGCCGCCAGGATTGGCGTTCCTTGTGGCCCGCGCAGATCCATTCCTTTGTGCCAGCGTCCATCCCGCTTGCCAAATGGTGATGAAACATCCACCTTTGCAATGGGCCAGATGAATGGCAGTGGCAGCGCTGGCGGATCGAGCAGCGGTTTTTCGGCGTTCCTGGCCCACCAGGTGAATCCATTCGCTGTGGTGATCTCCTGCTCCCCGGCGCCGCTCATGAGCGCGATGGAGGCCGTTGTGAGCAGCGCCATGGAGATGGCGAGGATGATATACAAGCGCGTCCGTATGATCGGCGCGGGAAGCTTGTATTGAGGGAACCAGGAAGCCGCTTGTCGTTTCATTACTCTATAGTAGATTTTAAAATCTTTTTGGTTACGACCATTATGACAAAGAGAGGCTCTGATGAAAAGCGGTCATGCCTCCTTGCTCTGTTCGGGCTACATGAAACCTCAGACGCCGTATCATTTTTGTCAGCAATTTTGGTTACATATAACATGAGGCAATTCGGTAGGCGCGGATCCCTTCAAACTCCATGATATATATGGTATAATCCGCGTGATACGTCTCTGAGCCAAGGTGGGGCGAATGGTGTCATGGTCAGAATATGGGTCTTTGCGGCGAGAACGGCGGCATACCCCAGGTTACGTCTACAATATCGGATAAGGTCATGAGCAGAAATACACTTTTTTTTGTTCTCGTTTCGGTGGTGGCTGTTCCTCTGTTCATATTGAGCGGTTGCGGGAAGATGAAAGACAGGGAGCCGAATGTATCCCCCGGCGCGTCCGCAGGCTCCGGAGACGGGCAACCTGGCGCGGGATCTTCTGATTGCGGACCCGACCAGAAGATGGGGAACTACAAGGCTGTGTGGGTGTATACCAATTGCTCTCCTCCCGCCACCTTGTTGATCAATCCGGATACGGAAAGCAATGATGGGACACCCCTAAAAACGCTGGATGTGAACCGCGGAATGATCTCCTTTCGATACAGCGGCATGCACAACGACATGATCCCCAGCAATCCAACTTTCGCGTTATTCTTCAAATCCAGGGGCTGGGAAGGATATGAATCCAACTGGCAGTGGATGACCACAAAGCAGGGTGGCAAGTTCCTGCAGCACAGGCTGATAGCCCAACGGTTTGATGGCACCTGCGGAAGACGTTATTGCGAGACGTGGGACGCCATAAACGAACTGCAATTCTTTGATGAGACTGAAGTGTTCCAATGGGACTGCCAGTGGGATACATCCGCCAGCGAAATCGCCTGCGTGGTTGTGAAGGTTGGTGATCCGAAGATCAGGTTTAGTGTGCAAACGGACCCGAAGGGCCCCTATTTTATCCTGACATACATAGGCCTGGGCAATGGCGCGTATGATGGGGACAACTACTTAGGCTACCAGGGGCAGCTATCCGATGTGAAGCTGACTTTCTTCGAGGCGTCGTAAGATATATTTTAGGCTGTCAGATTTCTCCGTAGGCGCTGACAATCCAATGTGAGGCGTCGGACTTTGTGATAGTTGTTCGGTTTGTGACATCTGTTGGTGTTGAGCATTTCCCCTGGAAGCAGGAGGTTTTTGGCACTATCTTCCCGTACACTATCCAAGCGTTTTCTGATTTGGCTACCGCTACGCATCGGTCAATTCCACTGATAGACTTCACCGAGATATAAGTCAGTTGTGAATTACGATCCGCGCATGGCGAAGCGGCGGTCTCCCTGTCTGGTTGGATAGCCGAATTTAGGTTTCGCCCAGCCAAAAGCTTCTCCGGTTTCTCCAGATCCTGCGCCCGCAGAGGCGAAACAACCTGTATAGACTGGACTTCTACTAATACTGCAATCGACGCCGACGCGGAATGCGCCCTCTGCCAGTGAGCCGACATGATGGTCAACAGCAGTATAAGCGCTATTTTGCGCTTTACACTAAACATCATACTTAACATCATACTTACCCCAGCGGACCGTGCCCGCATGCTATCAACTACTACTATTTGGACGATAATGTATCCCTGATTTGGGCATGCAGGTTAACACTATGTCAAAATATGGAATGCCATTGATAGTGGACGCTAATCCGTATGATGCTATATCTGATTAATATACAGGCGATTACAGTCTTCTCTCCTGTGGAAGCAGACTGAGATTACCGCCATCGCCCAAGCCTAATCCCTCCTGAAAACCGCTTCCCCGTTTATCATCGTCATATGGCACACCGCCGCAGGATCCAGCGGGTGGCTGGAGTAGACCGCCACGTCTGCGTCCTTCCCTCGCTCCAGCGAGCCTGCCCGACGGGTGATCCCCAACGTGGCGGCGGGTGTGGAGGTGATCGCCTTGAACACTTCGTCGCGGGGGGCGCCATGGTCCCGCACCAGCTTGATCGCCTCCTGGCGCAGCTCCTGGATGGGGATCACCGGGTGGTCTGTGATCAAAGACACGATGCACCCGGCTTTAATGCAGCGGGCGGCGTTATCGCGCACCAGGTCTTTTAGCTCCACCTTGGAGCGGCCGGTGGTGGATGGCCCCAGGTTGAGACGTATTTTTTTGGCCGCCAGGATGTCGGCGATTTTATAGGCTTCGGTTCCATGCTCGACTACGATTTTCATCCCGAACTCATCGGCGATCCGGATTGCGGTCATGATATCATCGGCGCGATGGGCGTGGACGCGGGCCGGTTTCTTCCCGCTGATAACCGCCTGCAGCGCCTCCATCCGCAGGTCCAGGGGGGTGTCGTTTTTCTTCTTCTTTATTTTGTCACGATAGTTTTGCGCCTCCACCAGCGCGGTTCGCATCACAGCGGCGATCCCCATCCGGGTCATGGGGGCTTTTTTCTGGCCACCGTATACCCTTTTCGGATTCTCGCCGGTGGCCATCTTCTGGCCTATGTCCCGGTCCACGATCATCTCCTCCACTATGCGCCCACGAGTCTTCACCACACAGGCGGCGCCGCCGATCACGTTGCCGGAGCCGGGTGTGATCATGACGGAGGTGACACCATCGGCGCGAGCCTCGCCGAATGCCGGGTCCTCCGGGTCGATCGAGTCTATGGCGCGCACATGGGGGGTGACAGGATCGATCATCTCGTTGCCATCCTCGCCCATCTCGCCGGAGCCTTCGGCGTATACGCCCAGGTGGGTGTGGGCGTCTATCAGGCCGGGGGAGGCGGTCATTCCGGTTATATCGATTGTCTCGTATTCTTTTTGGGAATACTTGCGTTCCGCCCCGGCGTATTCGATTCTCCCCTCTTTAATGAGTATCAACCCGTTCTGCGCGATCCCTTTTGGCAGAACGACCGCTCCGCCGCGCAGGGCGATTCTTTTCGCTTTTTTCTTCATGTGAGTCAGCTCCTGTTTGTCCGGACATTGTATCAGGTTGGGGGAAAAGGTTGGTGAGTGATGGGGCGGGAAACGTGGGCGCGGCTCTCCTGTGGAGAATGAGCTAAAAACCCATCTTTAATCTGGCCGAGCTTGCGAGCCCATTTGGCGGAGATGAAAGGTGAATAGTGGCAGGATAAGTGTCCATCCAGGAGCGACACTCCCGCAAGCTACACCAAAGACGCGCCGCTACTCCCCGGTGGGGAAGGCCCTTTTCGCCACCAGCGGGTTTTTGCCCAATGTAAGGACTATCTCATCCACGGCGCCGGAGAGGATTTCCAGCTGCCTGCTGGTGATGGAGCCTGTGGTCTGGCATGCGGATGCGATGTAGAACACGCCGAAAAGCATGTTATTCCACTGAACAAAAAAGCGCTCCAGTATTTTGGACCGGCCTTCGGAGGGGTTGAACGCCAAAGAGAGCCTTGAGTGGATTTCGCGCATTCTGGCGGTGAATTCGAGCACGGATTTTTGGTCGAGTTCTTCAACGCTCTTTCCCGTGTAGAGCGTTTTTAGCTTCTCGGCCTCCCAAAGCAGGGCAGTCATGCACTCCTGCATCAGGTCGGTATCTCGTTTTACAGTCATCCTGACCCTGTTAACTGCCATGGGCGGACCTCAAACCAGAGCCGCCAAACCACACACACCATGGCTGTTGTTTTCTCATGTAGGCAGGTCCCGTTCCTGCCATTCCTCTTGTACCGTATTTTACCCACGGAACGCCGCCAAATGTCAATTTTTCACCATGCAGGGTCCGATTCATTACGCATCACTTCTTTTTATACGATGGCAGGAAGAGTCCTGAAAGCGCCGGTATGGGGCGCCACTTAGATTATGGGGCTAGTTCCCCGCCCAGATCAGCCGAAGTAGCGGCATGATCTCATCTGGTTCGAACACAGGGCGAGGGTTATACAAGGCCGCGCCATCGGTCATGGCGGCTTCCGCCACCTCGACTAGCGAGTCTTCCGCCACGCCAGCGTCTTTCAGGGTCATGGGCAGTTCCATCCGCCGCGCCATTCCCTCCACCCAGCCTGCCACATCCTCCCCAGCGCTCAGCCCCAGCGCCTTTGCCGCTTGATCATAAAGGCCCGGCGAAACTTCCAGGTTGAAGCGCATTACGTGAGGCAAGGCGATGGAATTGGCCAGCCCATGGGGCACGCGGGCCACTCCGCCCAGGCCGTGGGCTATGGCATGGCACAGGCCCACCATGGCGTTGGAAAAGGCGGCGCCAGCCAGATTGGAGGCCACCAGCGTGTGCCCCCGGGCCGCAATGTTCGCAGGCTCGGCCCATGCCACCGGCAGCCATTGGTTCATCAACCCCAGCGTCTGCAAAGCCAAAGCGTCGGAAACCGGGTTTTTCATCATGGAATGTAGCGCCTCTATGGCGTGAGTGACAGCGTCCATCCCAGTGGCGGCGGTGACGGCCTGGGGTAGCCCAACCAGGAACTCCGGGTCCAACACGGCCGTGTTCGGATATATATGATGGTCCAGCAGATTCTTTTTTCTCTTCTCCACACTGTCGTAAATCACCGCCACATTGGTGACCTCGCTGCCGGTGCCGGAGGTGGTGGGGAGGACGATGTGCGGTGTCTGAGGTTCGGCCAGGATGTTCACTCCCATATGATCGCGGATGCTTCCGCCGTTCTTCAGCGCCACGCATATTCCCTTGCCGGTGTCTATCACCGAGCCACCCCCCACGGATACCACGCAGTCGGCCTCTGCGTCGGCGGCCATATTGGCGGCCTTATCGATAATCTCGAATCCCGAGTCTTGGGTGACTTCCTTGAATACACCAGCCAGCCTGGGGCCCAGCCCTTTTATCAGCTTATCGAAGGCGGAGCCACTGGAGGCTATAGAACTGTCTGTTACCACGAAAGCGCGGCGGCGTCCAAGCTCGGCCATCTCCGCGGAGACATCGCCTCCGGCGCCGACACCGAAGACAAGCTTGACCGGCATGCGGAAGGAATATTGGGTTTGGGCCTCTGTCTCCATGGCGGCGGGGCCTTACGCCTCGTCCAGGAAGATGGTCTCCACATGAGAAGCGCACTCGGCCAGAGACTTGGCCGCGCCGATGTGGCGGACAATTACGGTGAGGTCTCCTTTGAGCTTGAGCTTTCCGGTGATCAGCCCCCGCACAGGCTCCAGGTTTCCACGGATCACAGATTTCCACCATCCATATTCCGCCCGGATCATGAAAGGCGCTTTCTCCGCCTCGGTCAGGTCACAGGAGCGGGCGCTTCTGCATTCCCCCTCGTGCAAGTCCAGGAACATGCCGAAATCCTGGGTCATGCCGACCTCCGGGGCGGCGGTGACAATGAATGATACGGCGCCTGCGCGCCAGTTTTTACCTCTTTGTTTGTAATCGTCGCTGGCGTTGATCACACGGCCGAAACTTTGGGTCCATGCGTCCGAGGGGAACTTGTGGCTCATGGTCTGCTCCTTATACCTTTATTCCTGGGTGGCGCGATTGCTATTTGTGATCCATCACCCATACACCGTCCCATTCCGGACCTGGAGGATTCGCCTTCATCACCTCGCATCTTTGGATATACATCCGCGAAAGCTCATCGCCCGGATGGAGCGACAACACTTTCTTGAACGATTTCACCGCCTTGTCCAATTTCTGTTCGCGATAACTTTTCACACCATCGCCGAAATAGTTTACCACTTCCATGGCGGAAGGGAAATCCTTCTCCGTGTAATGGTCCAGCACCTCCAACACACCCACCGGCTCCGTCTTCCCCTTCACCACCACCCGGTCCACTTCCCGGATGCGATACGCCCCTTTCAGGCGTTTATAGGTGTATTCACTGATGAGTATATTGGCGTGGTACTGCTTGCAGGCGCTCTCCAGCCGCGACGCCAGGTTCACCCCATCGCCGATCATGGTGAAATCCATTCTCTTCGGCGAGCCGATGTTACCGGAGACCACTGTGTCTGAATTAATCCCGATCCCCATGTTCAGCGGCTTTTGTCCATGGGTGACACGATCCTGGTTGAACCGGGCCAGATCCCGGAGCATGGCGATGGCCGCCCGCACGGCGTGATCCTCATCGTCCCCCTTGGGGATGGGTATGCCAAAGGCGGCCATGATCGCGTCACCGATAAACTTGTCGAGCATCCCCCCCTCGCGCTGGATGCACTCCACCATGATGGTAAAATATTCGTTGAGCAAGGTCACAGTCCCCTGCGGGCCCAGTTCCTCGGTGAGTGTGGTGAAGCCGCGAATGTCGGAGAAAAGCACTGTGGCCACGGCGCTCTTGCCGCCAAGAATATCCTCGTTTTCGCCCAGAAGCTGACCGGCGATCACCGGGTCCATATAGCGGCTCATGGTGGACTTCATCCTCTTCTCGCTGGTGATGTCGTCTATCATTATCATCAGGCCCAGGTTTTGATCCTCGGCGCTTCTCAACGGCTGGAATGAGACGTTGGCGGAAAGGCTCTTGCCACCTATCTCCAACCCCGCGTCCATGGCAAGGTCGTGTTCCCCCGTCTTTACGGTTTTTTTGATCTTTTCCATCATCCAGGAGGCGGCGCCAGTGAAAAAGTCCTTCGCCTTTTTCCCCACCACCTCGTCGTGGGATTTGCCCATCATGGAAAGGCCGGAGTTGTTGCAGGTGACTATCAGATTATCAGAGTTGAGGGTGAGCACTCCGCTGGGCATGCTCTCCAGGATGCTGTCGTTGTAATTCTTCATGTTCTGGACATCGTTGAACAGCTTGGCGTTTTCCAGCCCGATGGAGACCTGGGCCGTGAACGCCCGAAGCCGCTGCTCATCCTCCGCGTTGAAAGCGCCGCCTCGCTTGTTGAGCGCCTGCGTCACCCCGATCCGCTTGCCGTTTTTGTTCACCACAGGTACGCACAGGATAGACCTGGTAAAGTAGCCGGTCTCCTTGTCCATTTTCGGGTTGAACCTCAGGTCCGCGTAGGCATGGGGGATATTGACGGTTTTTCCCGACTTGAAAACCGCCCCGGCGATACCCATATGGTTGGGAAACCTTATCTGGGAGCTTTTCAGCCCCACACCCAGCTCGCTCCACAGCTCGTTGCTCTTTTCGTCATTGAGGAACAAGGTGGTCCTGTCCGCCTTAAGCATCCGGGCGGCCTCCATCATCACCTTCTGGATCATCTTGCTCAGGTCCATCTCCGAGGTGACTTCGCTGACAACTTCCAGAAACTCCATCTCCAGCAAGCGCGACTTTTTCATCGTCTCCACATACAATGTGGCCTGCAGGAATATGGCGGCCTGGGTGCCCATATCCTCCAGCAGCTTAAGGTCGCGGATGTGGAACCGGCCCTTAATCCTGTTGAGCGCCTGCACCACGCCAATGACCTCCCCCTTGACAGTGCGGATGGGGGCGCAAAGAATGCTACGGGTCTTGAATCCGGTCAGTTCGTCGGAGGAAGGGTCGAAAAACTCATTGGCGTAGGCGTCATCCACAATGACGCTCTCGCCGCTCTTGTATACCTGCCCGGCCACCCCCCTGGTGTCCAATATCCTGATCTCCCGTTCGAACCCCCCTTGAGTGACCGTGGTGTACAGCTCGTTGGTCTGTTGATCGTGCAGGAAAAGCGAGCCTCGCTCGGCGCCAGTCTCCTCCATGATTATCCGCACAATGGCCTGCAGCATTTCGGAGAGATTCTCCATCGCCGCCAGTTGCTTGGAGACATTCAAAAGCGTCTCCATCTGCCGCAGATACGACGGCCCCGGCCCTGTGGATTTGGACACGATGTTGGAATGTCCCTCGCTTACGATATTAGCGTCAACCCGGTTGTCCGACATTTCCCTCCATCCTCTCTCTTAAAGCCAGGATCGTCTCTTCCAGTTCCCGAATCCTGGTGAATGATTCGTTTTCCAGCTCCTGAATCTCGGCTCGCTGTCTTAAGTCGCCCTCCTCCATGCCGGAGCGCAATGTGGATATGGTTTTCCGCAGTTGCTCTATCTCGTCGCGGCTCTCGTTCATCGCCTCCCGGACGGCGTCCTCTCGGCATGTAAATGACTCTTCGAGTTGCTGGCGCAACTTTCCTATGGTTTGGATGTGTTCGGATTTTTCTTCGTCATGCTCGCCGAGCAGCTTGTCTTCATTGTTCTGCGCCTCGCGGATAACGTCCTCCAAGGCGGCTCGTAATTCGACTACGGTTTTACGAAGCTCGTCGCTTTCGGCCAGGGAGGCCGACAGCGCCTCTTTAAGTTCCTCTTCATTCATGGGATCACAGCTCCTGGATATGTCCGATCATTTTCGTTCATGCCCTCCGCGCCTGCTCCAGCCCGCGCAAAGGAAACCATGCTTAAACATTCAGTTCCCGGACGAATAACTCCACCGGCTACCCGGCATGGCTCACTTGCCAGACTGCATTCCCCTTTGCCGCATCTTATCACAACTTTAGACGTTATTCACGCACTTGCTGAAGCGTCCTGGCTCCCCACCAATGCCCACCCAAGGCCACTAATCTATCGGCGGGACAAATTGAGCTGGAACATATCGTTACCAACTAAATACTTTACAAAATCAAAAATACGCCTATATTCAAAGGTAAAGGGTTTTATGCAAGAGGAAATCGTGCCGTCCCCATTGATCCATGCGGGCCTTCTCGCCGCAGTTGCGGATTGGCTTCTCGGGCTGGCGCTCAGGGGGCCACACCGGGGGGGCCGTCTGCCCTCCTTGCCGTTGCCAGGTGATAGGCAAAGTTGCCGACGTGTTATGCTGGACCAGCAACTATCGGGGGAGCCTGTTTCTGTTTTTCAAATTCGGTTCTCAACGGCGCCGTCTTCCCTCTTATTCTGGGACTGACATGGATTCATCACAAGTAGTTGACCGCCTGATTTATCAAGAGAAGGTAAGGCACCTTTACAGGCAATATCCTATGGTTATGGCCGGAACCTTAGCCGTTGGAATATTGACCTTCCTGTATTTCTATTTCCACGATATGCCCGAGCTAATAAGCTACTGGTTCGCGGTCCTGCTGGCGCTGGCCGGTCTTAGACTTGCTATATATCTGAAATTCAAAAATAACGAGGAAAGTCTTTCTCCCCAGACATGGATGTTTTTGTCCATCATCATGACCGGGCTGGCCGGGCTCTTGTTCGGGTCGTTGGAGATTACTCACGTGCTTGCCCTGGGTATGCCGGTGGAAGCGGATATTGTCGTCGCCCTTATCATAGCCGGAATGTGCGCTGCGGGAGCCTCTGTCAACTCCATCAGCCTCATGGCGGTGTTGGCGTTTCTGGTTCCAGCCCTGTCCCCGTTGATCCTTTCACATTTTCTGTTGGAGAGCGACACCGCTCATTGGACAGTGGGAATGGCGGTGGTTGCGTACCTTGTGTTGTTGACCATATCGGCCAGACAGCAAAGCGTATTCCTGCACGAGATGCTCCATTTGCGCCACACCACCGCCAGCCTGCTGGACGATATGATACTCAAGGACCAGCGGCTGATCGAAGCCCAGCAGATCGCAAAGATCGGCTACTTCCATTCAGACATCACCAACAACTCCAATTATATTTCCGACCAGGCGTACCACAATTTCGGTTTGGAGCCTGGGGAGCCTGACTTCACTTTCCAGAAATTCATCGAAATGATCCATCCGGAAGACCGGGAGCGGATGGTTGGCGAAATGAATAAGAACATGGGGGACCGGAAAAAAAATGGCGTTTACGAGTTCCGCGTGGTCCATCCGGATGGCTCAATCCATTACCAGAGGACCGTAGTGGAGATCGCGTATGGCGACTCCGGCGCCCCGACCATGATGCGCGGATCTTCCCAGGATATAACGGAGATGAGCCGGGTCAACGCCGCATTGCGAACCCAGGCGATGATAATGGAGCACATCGCAGAGGGCGTTCAGATGACCCGCGTATCGGACAGTGTCATTGTCCACACCAACCCGAAGTTTGAGGCTATGTTCGGGTATGGCCCTGGCGAGCTTATCGGCAAACATGTCTCTGTGCTCAACTTCCCCGGTCCAAAAAAGAGCCCGGAGGAGATGGCGAATGAGATTGACGAAGCTACTAAGTCCAACGGTGAATGGAATGGGGAAATCCATAATATAAAAAAGGATGGAGTCGGCTTTTGGACCTCCGCCACCGTGACACGATACCAGGACGCCGTACATGGGGACGTGATGCTCACCGTCCAGAAGGATATCTCTGAAAAAAGATTAATCGAGTCCAAGCTAAAAACCCAGGCGGCGATCATCGAAAACGTAGCCGAGGGGGTGATGATGGTGAGCGCCAATAAAGGCCTGATTGTCCATTCCAATCCCAATTTCGACAAAATGCTGGGTTACGAGACGGGAGAACTGGTTGGCAGGCATGTTTCTATAATCAATCATCCAATTCCAGGCAAGACTCCGCAGCAAATCGCAGCGAAAATCATCGGAGCATTGAACGAAAAGGGGGACTGGCATGGTGAAGTACTGAACGTCAAAAAAGATGGGACCCCCATCTGGACTTTTAGTTCCGTAACGCGCTACATGGACGCGGAGCATGGCGATGTGCTGCTCACGTTAAAACGGGACATCTCGGAGACCAAGTCGCTCCATGACCAGGTGGAGGAGAGCGAGGAATGGCACAAGGCGCTGTTTAGCAACGCTCCCGACGCCATCCTTCTGGCCGACCCGGAGACGGGAATTATGTTGGATGTGAATGAGGCGGGTATGTGGCTCCTGGACAAAAAGAGGGAAGACATTATCGGAGCTCATCAGTCGACTATTCATCCACCCCGGATATTGGACGAAATCAGGGAGGTTTTCAGCCGACATGCAAAGGGAGAAACGGGGAAGCCGGTCGAGACCCTGGTTCTGCGGGGAGACGGCGCCGAGACACCGGTGGAAATTTCCGCGCACACCCTGATGCGTGGTGGCAAGAAAGTGGTGCATGGAATCTTCCGCGATATTACCGAGCGCAAAAAAGCCGCGGACAGACTGAAAAAAGCCAAAGAGCAAGCGGAAGAAGCCACTCGCACAAAAGACAAGTTCGTCTCGCTGGTGGCCCACGATCTCAAATCACCCCTAGGCGCCATCAGTGGGTTTCTTGACCATATTCTCCAAGGCTCTGGAGACGGCCTATCCCCGGATAACAAGGAAATCTTAAGCAGGGTTGTCTCCATCAGCCAGGTTATGGTGCGCACTATAGACGAGCTTTTGGATATTTCCAGGCTCCGGAGTGGAGACGTACAGCCCAGGCAGGTCTTCTTCGACGCCCGGGACATGGTGGCAATGGTCTTCGGGCAGGCGTCGCTGGCGGCGGAGCAGAAGGAAGTCAGCCTGGTCAATGAGACTCCGGAGAAGCTTCGGTTGTTTGCGGACACTTCGCTTTATTACGAGGCTCTGGCCAATCTGGTCACTAACGCTATCAAATTCTCCCACAAGGGCGACACTGTGCGAATCTACCCCAATCTCTCCGGCGCCACCCTGGTGGTGGAGGATACAGGCGCCGGGATGAGCCAGACGCAGATAGATAACCTTTTCAAACAAGGAGTGAAAACCTCCACTCCCGGCACCGCCGGGGAAAAGGGGACCGGCCTGGGCCTGCCATACGCGTTGGACATCCTGAGGGCTCATGGCGGAGACTTGCGTGTGGATTCGGAGCCGGGCAAGGGAAGCAGGTTTTATGTCCAACTGCCGGAGGTGAAGCCGATGGTTCTGGTGGCCGACGACGAGCGTGGAATCAGGGCGTTGATCCGCGCCAATCTGGCTCGGCGGGATTTCCTAGTGGAGGAGGCGGAGGATGGCGCTCAAGCTCTTGAAATTCTGAAAAAGGCCTCTCCCCATATTATGCTGCTGGATATATCGATGCCTGGGATGGATGGATTCGCCGTTATACAGACCATCCGGGAAGAAATGAAAAACTCGTCGCTTCCCATCATTGTCACCACCGCCGATGGCGCCATCAACGTCAAGGAGAAAGCCCTTAAAATGGGCGCCAACGACTTTTTGACAAAACCCCTGGACATGGAGGACATGGGGATCCGAATAGACAAGCTGATCGTAAGGCACGAGTTCGGCTGGCGATAGATGTCGGTGTCCGCCTGCGTTTGCCAATACGCCGGAAAAGTAGGATAATCGACGCATTACAGTTGTTATATTGCCCTGCGCCGACTTGGACAGGTATTCTCGGCGCGCATGTCATACCAATAGGAGGCTGTTTTGTTCTGGAGCAACCCGGTCCCCAAACTTTTGGACCAGTTCATATCCGCCGAGCCCCACCAGCGCCCGGAAATCACGGAGAAGATCGCCGCCCAGGGTCACAAGGCGATAGAGCATATTTTGGAAAGGCTCCGCTCCGGCAGGTTGTTCCCCGAGTTTGGGGTGGATCTTTTAGCGGCTCTTCAAGGCGAGGACATGCCATGCCTGCTGATTGACGCAATGGGGTGCGACGACGACAAGGGGCGGGAGGCGTGCCAAAAAGCTTTGGAAAAATCCCACATGCCGATGGCCGCCGCCGCAGTGGCCCATGCGCTGGACGATCCCAACCACCATATCCGCGCCGGAGCGGAGAAACTGCTGATCAAACACCCCAAGTCGATCCCGGTCGACAAGATCCTGAGCCTGCTGAAAAGCCAGGACAAGGACCATGTGCGCAAGGGGATCAACGTCCTGGCCGCCGCCGCCACCCCCAGAGCGGTGGAGGCCATCGCCCACCTGCTCACCCATGCCCATCCATGGTTCCGCAAAAAAGCGGTGGACGGCCTGGTGGCCACAGGCTCCCACGATGTGGCGGACAAACTTTGCGACCTGGTGGAGGTGGAAAAAGATTCTGATGTATTAAAATCGGCTACCCACGCCCTAGGTTACCTCGGGTCGCCAAAAGTCGCGGTGCGGCTTGTTCCATTGCTGGAGTCCGAGGATCTGCTTTTGCGCCAGATGGCCTCTCAGTCCATTGTGGAAATGGGGGACTCAACCGCCGTGGCGCCGGTGGTGGCTCTCATGCGCTCCAAGGAAAAGGATATCCGCCGCATCACCGCGGACACTCTGGGCGGGCTCACCGGGCCGGGAATTTTGCAAGCGCTGGTCCAGGCCCTGCGCGACGCGGACTGGTGGGTGCGGGAGATCGCCGTGGCCACCCTGGCCGAGAGGGCGGACGAGGAATCGAACAAAATGGTGGCCGGCATCCTCTCCGATAAGGACCCGTACATCCGTAGGATCGGCGCGGAATATTTCAGCCTGGTGCGCTATCCGGAGGCTTTTGCGGGGCTCGACGCGTTGCTCAAGGATGAGGATTGGTGGACCAGGGAGCGCTCCATCGTAGCTCTCGGTCGCCAGGGGGATCCGCGAGCTATCCCCAAGATTTTAGAACAACTCAACGACAAGCAGACTCGTCTGGCCGTGCCGGAGGCTTTGGCCCGCATCCCACATCACGACGCGTTGGCGGCCCTGGCTAAGCTGATCTCCTCCCCGGACAAGATGATGCGCTCTTCCACCACCAAGGCTGCGATGATAGTGGGTGGGCCCAACGGAAAAAAGATGCTGGAGCACCTGGGCCACGACCATGATTCGGAGGTGGCGGACCTGGCCCGGCGGTACCTGGCGGAAATGGCCAGCGCCGCCGCGCAGGAGAAAAAGGATTAACGGGATGCGAGAGTAAAATCCGTGGTCGGGCGACCACGGGGAAGCTGGAGTGGCTCTTTCCCTTCCTCACCCTTTGGCGCCGCCACCCGCGCATAAGCCCCTTTCAGCGCCGCAGGTACCTCATATTCTTGTATGTAAAGGGAATCGGGGTGATATCGAAAACGTCCATATAGTCGAGCCGGGGGCAGATGTTTCCCTGGCGCAGCATCAGCAGCTGGTCCGACGTGATGGGGAAAAAGGAAAACCCCTCCATCGCCCGCGCTATGGGGAGAACCAGCCAGAAGGGGACACTGATGGTTCTGGTACGCGGCTTCCCCATGGCTTTGCCGATGGTCTGGGCGATCTCGTAAAACCGGGTCGGGTTCCCACCCCCCAGGCAGTATGCCCGGCCCACGGTCTTCTGATTCTCCAGCGCCGCCACAAAACAGCGCGCCACGTCCTCCACGGCTATCGGGTCCATCCTGTACTTCCCTCCGCCAAAGACAGGGAGCATGGGCGCCTTGCGGATCACGTCGGCCAATTGGCTGGTGAATTCAGGCTGGCCGCCTGAATCGCCGAAGATCATCGACGGGCGGAACACTGTCCACTTCAGCCGGGAGTTCATCACCAGCTCCTCGGCGCGCCACTTGGTGATCTGATACTCGGAAACTCCTTGAGGCCCGGCGCCATTGGCGCTCATGTGGATGAATCGCCGTGCGCCGGAGTCTATGGCCGCGCGGGTGATATTGCGCGTGGCCTGGTAGTGCATTATGTCGAAGGTGATCCCTCGGGAG
>JAOUNV010000268.1 GCA_029880775.1 Nitrospinota bacterium
CCCCCGGAGCGTTCTCTCCTTCATATCAGCCTCCTATCTTATCCGCTTCCAGCGATCGAAGCGTGAGGAAGAGGAAGAACCCGATGAAGGAGATGTAGTAGACCACGTCGCGAGTGTCCAGCACTCCCTTGGACGGGTTCTGGAAATGCTCCAGGATCGACAAGTATATGATCAGTTGGGAAAACCAGTCTGTGTTCCCCGCCGAGGTCCAGCCCATTATCCAGAAGATCAGTAACGCCCCGAAGGTGAGCACAGCGGAAATGATCTGATTTTCCGTGAGGGTGGAGCAAAAAATACCCAGCGACAAAAACGAAGCCGCCAGCAGTAATAGCCCCAGGTATCCGGCGAGAATGCTGCTCCATGGTGGAGTGGTGTGCAACCAGATGAAACCGGCGTATGGCAAAGTCAGCGCCAGCATAATCGCCACAACCATAAGGCTGGCCAGGTATTTGCCCATGGCCATCTGGAAATCGGTGACCGGCCAGGTGAACAGAAGCTCTATGGAACCTGTTTTTTTCTCTTCGGAAAACAGCCTCATGGTCAGAAGCGGCGCCATCAGCAGCATCACCACAGACATGTTGCCCAGCAGCGGCGCGATCACAAATCCGGCGATGGTCAACTCCTGGGGGCCCATCCTCTGCGCCATCTTGCTGATTTCGAAGCTGGCCAGGCTGTAGGTGTTCATTCCGGCGAAAAAGAAATAACCGGAAATCAGAAGGAACATGAATATTATGGCGTAGGCTATGGGCGAATGGAAATAGGCTCTCAGTTCCCTTTTGACCAGAGTGTATATAGTTCTCATTGTGCTATAGCCTCAATCCGAATCACCGCCATCGGCAATATCGTGGGATTCTTGGCCATCTGTCGGCCTCTCACCAGTGGGCGCCTCACCGCCATCTTCCCCGGTTTTAACCAGATCGCTGGAGATTAGCCTGATGTAGGTCTCCTCCAGGGGGACCACCGCCGAACTTAACAGGTCCACCAGATCCCACCCTTTATCGCCGATCATTCTGACAAGCTCCCCTCGCCACTGGGCCATATCACAGTCCTGCTCCAGGAAAATATCGAACAGGAGAGCGCCATCCGGCTCCTCGCGGGCCTCTACTCTGGCAACTCCATTTATGCGCAGCAGGTCATCCTTCGCCTGAAGGGGTGGCGCCTTTATTCTTGCCGAAACCTTGCGCCCGACGGCGGCGGAGAGGCCGGAGATGGTGTCCGACGCTACCAAACGACCGTTGTTTATTATAAGCACCCGCGAACAGATCATCTGCACTTCCGGGAGGATATGGCTGGAGAGGATCACTGTTCTCTTCCCGCCCAGGTTCCTGATCAGGGAACGAATTTCCACAATCTGTTTCGGATCCAGCCCGATGGTGGGCTCGTCTAATACCAGCACCTCCGGATCCCCAATGAGCGCCTGGGCCAGGCCCACCCTTTGGCGGTACCCCTTGGATAGTGTCTTTATTAAGGAGCGCTGCCGGGAGGTGATCATGGTTCCCTCCATGGCGTCAGCCACTCGCCTTATACGCTCGTCCCTGCTGGTGAATCCTTTCAGTTCCGCCACAAAATCGAGGTATTCGGCCACGCGCATGTCTGGATACAAGGGAGTGGTCTCCGGCAGGTATCCGATTCTTTTCTTCACCTCCATGGGGTTTTCCATGGAGTCGAACCCGGCCACGCGGGCTTTACCTTCGGAGGGGGGCATGTAGCCTGTCAAGATCCTCATCATGGTGGTCTTTCCCGCGCCGTTGGGGCCCAAAAATCCGCAGATCTCTCCTTTTTCCACCTCGAAGGAGAGTGCGTCCAGCGCCTGGAAAGCGCCGTATTTTTTGGATATATTTTCCGCTACTATCACAGACCAAAAAACACCTTTTATGAATCTAACGTCTTGCGGGATAAATAAAACGCGCAGGGGGCAATGTCAAGGAACCAGGGCGCGCCGCTTTAAATAAAACGGGGGTGGTCACTCGAACCATTCCCAGCTTGTCACCTTGCCATCCTTGCCGAATTGCACCCATACGGAGCTAAGATTTACATCCTTGAAAAAAAGGGTCTCCCCGTCATCGGCCACCAGCCTGCTCTCCGGCTCGCCCAGGGCCAACACTACTTCTTCCTGGGAAGCGCCGGACTTTACGACGCCAATCTTACGTTTTGATATGACAGAGGGATGGTCGATCCCGGCCGAAGGAGTGGCGCATCCGGACATGGAAGCAACGGAAGCCACGACCGCTGCCGTGATCATGACAAAAAACAATCTCATGGTCTATACATCACTTTCTGGTTTTCCAGGATTCCGTTCTTCTGACAATACCCGGAGGGGACTTCTAAAACATAGAGGGCCTTGGCCCCGGAGGAATATTTGGCGCAAGCCCCGGACAGGCAAGGGGGGACAGATTTGTGGATCCTCCTAATGAAAAACCGGCTGTCGATGAAAACGATATCTATCGGAAAGCTAACGTTCTTCATCCAGAAAACCAGTTCCTTTTCATTGGGGAATACAAACCACATCCCCTCTCCATTCTCAAGGGACTTTCTAAACATGAGCCCCAAAGTTCTTTTAGCGGGCGTATCCGCCACCTCCACAGTCACAGACTTGCCCCCGGCCTCCGAGAATATCACTGTGCCCGCCATCCCTATGGAGGCGCATGCGAAAATAGAAGCGAAGACGGCCACGGCCCAGAAGGTTTTTTCAAATTTCATTGCCGCTGTGCTCCTGGAGTCTGGGCTGGGCTCTCGGCCCTTGGCCCGCGCTTCCACCCACTGGGAACCCCGGCGAGAAAATACGAAACGAGCCTCACCTAAATAAAGACACCCTTCCCAAGCAAGCCTGGAAAGGGCATCCCATTGAGAGACAAGAGTAGAAGCCGAAGCCTTACCCTTGAAGGCGCTCGTACTTGGCCTGCAATTCTTCCTTCGACTCCTGGTTATCAGGGTCGGCGACGATGCAGTCCACCGGACAGACGCTGACGCATTGCGCCTCATCAAAATGTCCAACACATTCAGTGCATTTCGAGGGCTCAATCACATAGATGTCCTCACCCTCGGTAATTGCCTCATTTGGGCACTCCGGCTCGCACACGCCGCAGTTCACACACTCCTCATTGATCAACAAAGCCATTATACACTCTCCGTTAACATTAGGCTTATAATGAAAGTACCATTTTCCCCCTATACTGGGACGCCTGATACATAAAGGCCTCCAGCCTGGTTTGCGTGTTGGTCTCCTCCACCCCATCGTAATCCAGGTTGAGCCAGGGGATATCGTTCATATCCTCCCGAACTTTCTTCGACAATGCGGCCACCACAGTTCCAGGCATGCATGAAAACGGCATGATATTCACCACTCCAGACATTCCCTTCTCCGCGTAGTCCACCGCTTTGCCAACGCTCAATATCGCCTCCCCCTCAAAAGTATCCTTTATATAGGGGCTCGCGTTCTTCAATATCTCTTTGATAGCAGGATCCTCTCCAAACACCAGAGTATCCTTGAACGGCTCATGCAGTCTCTTCTCATCAGACCGCTGGAATACATCCTGCATATATCCCTTGAACAGGTCAAGGTATTTTTTCTCCCTTATCGATTTTTGCACAAATCGGTTGGTAGTGTACAGCATCCACTCCCCGATCGGCGCAAGCCACACCTGCCCGCCCAGATCCTCTATCTTGCGGATAATGTCCCGATTGCCGAACGGATGGCTGCGCATATATATCTCCCCCACGATACCGATGATGGGGCGCTTTGTCCTGTCCACCTCAATGGCGCGGAACTTGTCCCTAACCTCCCACATGTACGCGTACATCTGGGAGGAATCGGTCTCCACTATCCGGCTCACCTTGTCCAGGCACTCCTGATACACCTTGTCCGTCTCCCCCTTCCGCTTCTCATGGGGCCTGGTCTCGTGCAGAAGCTTGCCCAGAATATCAACCGCCACGATACCGCGCCATATGGTCCTGGTGAAATCGGAGGAAAGAGCCCCGATGTCACCAGGACCATAT
>JAOUNV010000269.1 GCA_029880775.1 Nitrospinota bacterium
CGGGTACAGTTCTTCGTCCTCCTTTTTCAGGTGGCCAAGCAACGCGCCATTTATGGCTCCGATCTTGTCCCTTCCAGCGGAGGAGGATATGCCTATTTTCTTTAGATCGTCCAGCGCCGCCGCCAGCGCTTTGTGATCCTCCACCAAGTCCTTTACCAGATTGCCCATGGCTTCTCTCGATTAAGTGTTAAGGTTCGCCTCAATCCGCTTTCCGCAGATTAACAAACTACTTGGGAGTGACCTTTGCCGTCAAGAATATATCGAAACCGTCCCAGATCAAAAGCAAAAACTTTCCTATCGCGGTTTTTATCCCTCCGCCCATTCAGGCGTCAAACGCGATCAACCTCATTTCATTGTGAGAATGGTGGCGACCACTATAGCGTACAGCGCGGATTGGTACAGCCCATTGGCCAGCAGAATATCCCAGGCTTCCGCCGGTGTACGTCCTACCGCGGCTACCTGAAGGAAAAAACCGCCTACGACAAAAACAGCGGTCGCAACCAGGACGTATTTAAGCCACCGTATAAATTTTGCGTTATTCATATGTCGTCTATATTGTCAGGTTTTATCCTAGGTTCTCCACCAAAAGCCGATGATCGTCTTTTGCGGATGCGGTGAAAAACAGTCAGTTGTCAACGTTGGATTGTCAGTCCATAAACAGTTGAGGATGGCGGCTGAAAATATATCCTCCCAGCATGCATATGGCGCCCATCCACCCCATGGCTCCCCAATTCAGGATATATTGGACCAACGCCAGGTAATCCAGAGGTCCCTGGATGTACGGCGCGTCACCCCTGGCGGCGAAAGTCCCCGGATCAAGGAATATCAACGCCGTCCCTATTACAATGAAAACAAACCCGACGTTATCCTTGTTGTCGTACAGCCATTCAGTTCTTTTGGACTGAACCGTGCGTTTATCCAGCAGGGGCGCGACCTTGAAAAACCGACTGTTGCTCTCCCGCATCATGCCGGAGACCACCTTCTTGCGAGCCTGGTTCCATTCCTTGTCGTCGCCCCCTTGCTCAGGGTCCTTCTTGGCTTTTTGCACAAGGTTGGGGAACTGGCCGCTCTCCTCCAGCTTCTGCAGGATCAGCTCTTTTTGTTCCTTGGTCAGCTTCTTCATAATGACTCAAGATACCAAAGCTTGCGCCTGTGCGGCAAGAAAGAAACGATAATTTATTTTAATCCAAGAAACCCGGGCGGCGGTATGGTCAATGATTATCCGGCGGGGAGCCCTCAGGCGTGTTACTCATCCAAACTCGGTGAACTCCCCACTCTCATTCTTGTCAACAGGAGCTGGGTACTTTATTCGGTTCTTTCCCAGCTTGGCTTCCGCCGCGGAGAGGAGGTCCACTCCGGTCTTGTCCGCAAGCATCAGCAGGTATATCAGCACATCGCCGATCTCGTCGGACAGCATGGCAAGCTGCTTGGCGTCCAGGTTGCGGCTCTGCTCTTCTGTGAGCCATTGGAAAATCTCCATGATTTCCGCAGCCTCGCCGGCCAATGCCATGGATAGATTCTTCGGCGAGTGGTATTGGCCCCAGTCGCGCTCCTTGGCGAACTTTCGCAGCAGTGCCACCAGCTTTTCAATGCTAGCAGATCCGCCGCCCATGTCGTTATTTCCGGGCCACTACAGCGTAGTCGGTGGCGCCGTACAGAATGTCGTTCAGCTTCATGACGTTGGCGTTGAACTGGGGCATTATCTGGGCGGATGGCCCCCCCTCGAACGCCTCCCCCTGCAGCGGGTTGAGTTTCATATGTTCCGGGTAAGGGTTCAGATATTCTATCCGCGCCTCGTCGAAGCCTGTGCGTTCCACCAAAAACTTCAGCGCCTCCGGGTGGACAGGCTTTACGTGGGACATGTCCAGGTAAAACGCGCCGGAGAATGTGGTCAGGCACTTGGCGTTCACCGTCTCCGTGGCGATCAGCCCTCCTTTTTTAAGCTTCTCCAGCGCCAGCGTGAAGAACCGGGCGATCTGCTCTGTGGTGAGGTGCTCCACGAACTGTATGGCGGTTATCCCCCCCAGCGAGTTGTCCGGCAGTGATTCCATATACACAAGCGCGTCCGCCTCCTGGGCCTCGTATCCTCTGGCGCGGCACTCTGTCACCATGTCCGGGTTGATATCGAGCCCCCGGACAGCGATGCCCCGCTCGTGGAAAAGCTCCAGCAGCTCCCCTCGGCCGCAGCCTATGTCCAGCACATCCCCTGTGCCGGAGAACCACTCGGCGTAGACGCTCAGCTTGTTCTTGATCTCCTCTCGGCTGCCGCGGTGGATGTTTTCGAAAAGGGTGTAGTCGTGCGAGTCGAGCTGCGAGCGCTCTTTTGCAAGGGCTTGGGCGGTGTCGGCCTCTATCGGCGCTCCCGGCGTGGCGCCTGCCACGGAGTCGAGAATCTTGGCGATCCGATTTTTCATGAATATGCCTTGACGGTCCAGGTCCACCAGCGATTTTTCCAGGAACCGGACTCTCTCCTCCAGATCCTTGCTTCGTCGGTCAGCCTCGGTAGCCACTTTTTCCAGCCCCCTGGCCTGCTCGCTGAGGGTCAGGTAGCGGGCGCGCAGGTGAAATCCTTCATCCAGGGCGGTTTTGGCGGCCATGTTGAAATGCGATTGACGGACCAGGGACATCTTCACGAAGCGATGGACGAACTTTTGGTAGAACTTCTTGAACAGCACGGCCACCCTGGCGCCAAATCCCGCGCGATGCGTGGAAAAATCTAGCGGCCCGGCGGCGTCCCAATTGGCGTTCATCACCTCCATCAGCCGACGGTTCATCTCCTCGGCTTCCTTCGGGACGGGAGGGCGGAAGTTGTTCACCCGGTCGATCTCGTCCGCGTCATAGAAGCCCGATTCCATTTTCTGCCGGACCCGTTCCCTGATTTTTTTGCTCAGATCCTTAGGGTCGAATTCCTCCTCTGGCTTGACCACCAGGGCCGCTGGCTCTTGAGCCGCAAGCTCTTGAGCCGCTGGCTCTTGAGCCGCTGGTGTAGTTTTCTCTGTTGCCTTATCCATCTTGATTCGTTAGCTTTCCTTCTATTTCGTCAGGTATCCTTTGCGGCTTCATGTCCGCGCCCACACAGGCCATCTTCGTCAGCCCGGTGTTGATCACACGGCCCCTCACTCGAACCACATAGTTGAACGTCAGCCTTGTGGGCTTCACGCCGCTTATTGTTGTTTCTATCTCCAGTCGGTCGCCATACACAGCGGGGGCCTTGTAATCCACCTCGGCGCGGTATACCGCGAACACAACTCCCTGTTTTTGCCAATAGACCGGGTCCACCCCCAGATCGATCATCATCCTGGTTCTGGCCCTCTCGAAGAACCGCAGATAGTTGGCATAGTACACCACTCCCCCGCAGTCCGTATCTTCATAGTATATGTCCACTTGCGTCTTATGCGTCATTTTTTTTCGCCTCCTCCCACAGCCGGTCCATCTCCTCCAGCCCCACTGCGTCCAGCTGCTTGCCAGACTTGGCCACTTCCCCCTCCACGTATTGGAATCTGTTGATAAACTTCGTTATGGACCCAGTCAGCGCCTCCTCCGGGTTGATTTTCAAAAAGCGACTCACGTTCACCAGGGAGAAAAAGATATCCCCCAGTTCGTCCTCCAGCCGCTTCGGGTCCATGGCGGCAAACGCGGCGCGGAACTCCGCCATCTCCTCGTCCAGCTTCTCGAAGGCGCCATCCGCGCTGTCCCAGTCGAATCCCACGCTCTTGGCCTTGCTCTGCAGCCGCCGGGCGCGCAACAGGGCCGGCATGGAGGTCGGTACCCCGTCCAGGGCGGATGCTCCCGATTCGCCCCCGCCTCGCTCCTCGCGTTTCACCTTCTCCCAGTTGTTCAGCGCCTCTTGCTGGTTGGTGGCCTTCACGTCGCCGAACACATGCGTGTGGCGACGGATCAGCTTCTCGCATATCCCGTTCACCACATCGTCTATGGTGAACCGATCCTCCTCGGCGGCAAGCTGGGAGTGGAAGATGATTTGCAACAGAAGGTC
>JAOUNV010000270.1 GCA_029880775.1 Nitrospinota bacterium
CGAGTTCCTTTCCCTTAGCGGCGATAGTCTTCACAAAGTTTGGTCCCCCAGGTCCATAGAGCCAGGCCGTTCTTATTATCAGCGCCTGATGGGGCAGGGCGGCAAGCACTCTTTTTTCCCCCTCCAGCTTGGTGGCGCCATATGCGCTTTGCGGGTTCACAGGATCATTTTCCTTGTAGGCTCCTTCATGTGTACCGCGGAACACATAGTCGGTGGAGATATGGATCATTTTCGATCCCGATTTGCGGCAGGCTTCGGCCAGGATCCCGGGGCCCACCGCATTGGCCATCAAAGCGATCTCTTTTTCTTGCTCTGCCTTGTCCACTTTGGTGTAGGCGGCGCAGTTGACCAGGATATCCGGTTTTACGGATAATAGAACCGTGGAGACGCTTCGGACGCTTGTAATGTCGAAAACGTTTTTCGAAGTGAGGGTGAGCGAAACACCAGGCAAAGCGGTGTGGAAGATGGAGGACACCGCTCGCCCCAGCATGCCTCCAGCGCCAGAGACCAAGACTTTCATTTTGCCTCGCCTTTTCAGGAGTGTACTTGGCTATTGATCTAGGAGAAGGGCGAAGTCAATCGCTGGCCATCAACTGTGAGTAAACCATGTATCCGATGACAATGAAGAAAGAGACGATGCCCAAAATAAATGGTCCGATATTCGAAATGGAATCGTTTTTCAGGACAACGCCCGTGACTCCCAGCCAAAGCAAAGCAGGAATCCACACAAGCAGTTTTTGGCCCATGTGTGTGGTTTTTGGGTGAAACATAAGCCCGATCGTAATTACGATGACAAGGAAAACCGGTGGCATCATGAGAACCTCGACCGGGTCCGCAGTGTTAAGAAACTCCCTGACCGTGCTGAAATTACCGGTTTCGATGAACTGCTTAATATTTTCAGTGTACATAATTGATTTGTATTTCCTAAAAAGATTCAGGCTCTAAGATAGAATCAAACGAGCCGTATGTCAACAGGATTGGTCGTTCAGGAGTCGGTTAAAGTCAGATCAGCGTATATAACAGGTTGCTTACACTGAACACCATGATTGCCCAGCTAATCCAGAAAGCCGTCATAAGCGACATCACCACTGGTAATCCGTCAATGGTAATCCGTCAATTCACGCCATCTCACGCCATCGCTTCCGATAAGATATGTTATGTTAACTACGCTAGATGTTATGCAAAATCCATCTTATAGCTATGGCTGCTCACAATCTATACTGACATACATTGCTTCCTCTACTCTAGACAGTGGTATTTCACCAGGAAATCCCGCTTCAACATGAGGAATGACCATTTGATCATACGCACCCTCTTTATGTAGAAGCCTCCAAGACAAAAGTTGGGACCAATATAAGGGGCTAAGAAAAAGGAAAACTGGTTTATTTTCGGTAAAGCGAGGATTTAGAAAATCACACTTCGTCAGAGCTACGTCTATTTCGTTTAGTGTGACTTCCCGAAGATCAAAAACTGAAACGCATCCCTTTTTTCGGAAGAATGAGTTGTCAGATTGATGATATGTGTATGGATAATCGCCGTGCTGATTCGATTTGATCGCACCATCGGACATTATGGAGGCGCATGAGGATCTCTCGGTAAGGTGAAATACGCGCTCCCGCAGAAGTGGAAGCAACTCATCTTTCAAGTTATCAGTTGCTTTGATCTTCAAAAAAACTTTTTCCAGCATGGTGACTTTACTTTGCTCTTTCACCGAGTATGGTTATCCGACCATCGGTCTTAGGCGATATGATTCCCTTCTTCTTGATAAATCTTTCCACGGCGGAAACAAGGGGCTGACCGTAAAAGGCGTCGATCATTTTTTCGGCGTTGCCGAACATACTGTATCCATCGCCACCCTGCAGCAGATAGTCATTGAGAGCCAGCGTATACACCCTCCCCTCATCCAATGGGGAGCCTTGAATGTGGACACTTTTTATCCTGGCGCCTGGAGCCTGGGTCAGGTCCGCCACCACCCTCATTCCCGACATTTGCAGAAAAGCCCCTTTCCTCTTCTCATACTCAGCCACCGAATGCTCCAGCGCTTCCTTGATCACATATCCCATCACCTTTACTTTGCACAGAACATTTCCAAAGGGCATGATGGAATTCAGTTCCCTCTTCGTTATAGCGCCCGGCTGATATACCTTTTCCGATCTAATTGCTCCACCGTTGATTATCGCAGCATCCGCCACCATTGTTTCGCGCATGGCGTCGGTGATAAAATCGCCAAGACTGGTTTCCCTGGTCCGATTGGCTCGGCTTGTCGCGTCCAGGGGTGTGGAGACCTTTCCAACGACCCCCCTGAACCTTCTGTTCAGCTGTCTGTACTCTTCCGTCACTAATTCGGCGACTTGAGGATCTTCGGGAATACTGCTGTCGATCTTCACATGAGATCCCCCCACCGTATCGACTTTCCCCCCCCGGGTAAATATGGCGACTTTCCCCAGGTGTGAAGCGTTATAGCCGGATTTGAATATTCTCGCGCCTCGAGTCGACTGGTTGACCACAAGGTGATCATGTCCTCCCAGGATCAGGTCTATCTCCGGAACGTTTTCCGCCAGCGCCATATCAGCGCTTGCATCCATATGAGTGATGGCCACGATCACCTCCGCATTGCGCCGCCGCAACGCTTTGACCGCCCTTTTGGCGGCTTCCACGGGATCCAGCGCATCGATTTGCTTGGGAAAATAGTAGGAATCCATCGCCTTGGAGTCCAGCAGTCCCAAAAAGCCCACGTTCACCCTTTTAATCCTTTTGACATCTACGTAATAGGCTCCTGGAATAGCTCCTCCATTCTCCATTACGTTGGAAGCTATCCATTTGAACCTGGACTGAGCTATTTGCCTTTTCAGGTTGTCGGCGCCAAAGTCCAGATCATGGTTCCCGATGGTCACGTAATCGGTCTGGAGCATATTCAGCGCTTCCACCATGTGGTTCCCTTTGTCTTGGCTGGAGAGTAATGAAGGGGACAAGAAGTCGCCGGAGACGATTAGCAAAGTGGAAGCATCCTCCCGACGAGCTTCATCCACCAGAGTTTTCAGCCGCGCCACCCCCCCTATTCCCTCATCGTCCGGGGCCACGTCGTAAAGGTCGTTGATATGCAGGATTCTTATGGTGACACCATAACGAAATGGCAGCCCAGCGCATCCATAGGAAAATAGGCTGGCTGACACAAAAAGCAGGGCGCTGGCAAGGAGCATGAGCACCCTTTGCCGCCAGCGGCAGCGGCCCTCGGCCTGTATATTAAAGGTCCAGCTCTCCACCACCACTGACGAAAGCCTCCGAATTTTCCTTGATAAACTCGTACCTCGCGGAGGCGTCTTTCCCCATGAGGCGGGTGAAGGCCAGGTTTGTGGCGTCAATGTCCCTTCTGGTGATCCGCAGCAGGGTTCTGGACGTAGGGTCCATGGTAGTCACTTTCAACGTTGTGTTGGGCATTTCCGCCAAACCCTTATACCTCTGAATTTCAGGTTTTCCTCTCCATTTTGTTCTGGAGAGGATTTTATCCTTTTCCAGATCATCATTGGCGAAAAACATGCCCTCCTTGCCCAGTTCGATTTTGTACAGTGGCGGCTGGGCCAGATACAGATGCCCCTTTTCGATAAGTTTGGGCATGTATCGATAGAAGAAGGTCAGCAGCAAGGCGCTGATATGCGCGCCATCCACATCGGCGTCGGTCATGATGATGACCTTGCCGTAACGCAGCTTCGAGTAGTCAAAATCCTTGCCTATCCCGGTCCCTATGGATATGGTCAGCGCTTTGATTTCGTTGTTATTGGTCAGTTTTTCCGCTGTGGCGTTCTCCACGTTGAGTATTTTGCCCCTGATCGGCAACACCGCCTGGATAACCCTGTCCCTGGCCATTTTTGATGACCCGCCTGCCGAATCCCCCTCCACAATAAATAGTTCAGTTTTTGCAAGATCGGAAGAGGAGCAGTCCCAAAGTTTTCCTGGTAGGGTAAGCCGATGACTGAC
>JAOUNV010000271.1 GCA_029880775.1 Nitrospinota bacterium
ACCCAATATCTGCGCCGGATCATAGATATGGCCGTCTGTGACCCAAGGTGGGGCCCTGGCCCAGGATGGGGCCTTGGCCCGGGATGGGGCCTTGGCCGAAGGTTGGCTCGTTGATCGGCGCCCGTTCGCGCTGGCGCCTGAGGGCGTATTTCGGGCCGATCCTGATGTTCGCCGCAGCTCTTTCTCTGCTACGCGCATACTTGTATCTCAAGTACGGTCAGCTATTCATCGCCGAGCCATCCGCGGTGGCGCTGGCGTTTTTAAGCGGTGTTCGCTTCGACATCTCCATTGGGTTCATCATGTCCCTACCCTTCATCCTGCTGGCCGCCTTGCCCAGGGCTCCTGCGGCGGGCAAGCTTATGGCGCCTCTTCTATATGTCCTGCTTTTCTGGCAGGTGGGCCTGCTGGTATATCAGTTCATAGATGTCCACTTTTACGCAGACACCCAACGCAGGCTTTCCTATGACATCCTCTATGCATGGCAAAGCGTCGGCGTGGTGACGAAGATGGGGTTCTCCGGTTTTATGGCGGATACCCTGGCCATGATCGTGGCGTTGTTCGTCTATACGGTCGCATTTCGTCGGTGGGTGATAACACCGGTCCGCAAAGTTATGGCCGAAGCCACACGTGGCGAAGCCACAGGCCCCGACAACATTCGCGCCGGGTGGCTCACGGAAATTGGCGCTTTTTTGGCGGTGGCTTTGGTAACGGTCATCGCTGTTCGTGGAGGGTTCCAGTTCAAGCCTCTGGGTGTCTCCCACGCATTCATGAGCGCCAACGAGGCGATGGGCAATCTGAGTCTCAACGGTGTTTTTACCACATATCAGGCCCTGTACGATTTCAGCCGCGAAGGAGGAGGCGTGGCGGCGAATGTGTCGCTTACCGACAAGGAGAAGTCGGATACCCTGCAAATAATTGTGGGCACAGATGAGGCGCCGGTGGATCAGGAGTATCCCCTCTTTCGTCGTTTCTCCGAGCCGGATGGCCGTGCACGAGGCATGAACGTGGTGCTGGTAATCATGGAGAGTTGGACCGCCAAGTACCTGGGCGCATATGGTGGCAGTGTATCTGGTGGTCCCTTTTTCGACAAGCTGGCCCAGGAGAGCCTTCTGCTGACCAACTGCTTCGCCAACGCCCAGCGCACCTTCGAGGGATTCCTGGCGGTGGTGGGCTCCTTCCCCACTTGGAATCCGATTATAGCCGGTGGCGGGGGGCTCTCTTTTCAGACCAGGCTCCAGCCAATAGGCTCGGTCTTTAGCGCCATGGATTACGACACCCTGTTTATCCACGGGGGGGAGGCGGACTCCATGGGATTCCACAAGCTGGTAAGGAGACTGGGTTTTTCCAGGCACATCAGCCTGGATGATTTTCAACGAACGGAGCAAACCTACGACGGTATATGGGGTATGTACGACGAAGCGGTCTTTGAACGGGCCAACCAGGAATATAGCCATATGAAGGAGCCCTTCTTTTCCGTGATCATGTCCCTGTCGTCCCATCTTCCTTTCCGGCTGCCGTCTGGGGAGTTCAACAAGTACAGCCAATTCCCCTCCCCCAAAAGCGATTTTCTAAACTCGATGGGTTATTCGGACTACGCGCTCTCCCGGTTCTTTGAGCTGGCCAAAAAGTCGGATTACTATGACAACACCCTGTTTGTCATCACGGCGGACCATACGGCCCGATATTTCTCCAACCACAACATGCGCGAATCGTACCAGATACCATGTCTTTTTCATGCGCCAAAGCTGGGGCTTTCCGGCAGGAAGGACACTCTGGCCAGCCAGTTCGACCTGATTCCGACGATACTGGATCTTATAGGCTCCACAGAGCCATATACCGCATGGGGAAAGTCAATATTCGGCAAGGGCCCCAGGGCCACCACTCTGCCCAGAGACAGCCGCAGCCGTGTGTTCGTTTCTGGCGGATATATGCTGCTTGCGGACATGGAGCGGGTGTATGGTCTGTACGACATGGCCACCGGCGCTGCGATGGAGCCTGGGGATAACGCCAATGGGGTGGGGGAGAAGCTCCACTGGTGGATGAGGGCGTATATTGGCATGAGCGAGAGGATGATCATGGATAACAAAGTGGCGCCCCCCAGGATCCAGGCCGCCCCGCCGCCCCGCGCCAATACGTCGAATAACTGAAGATATTGATTGTCCCGACCGAATCATACTACTATCAAGTGCAGACGGCATGATGGCGTGGGAAATCCGCGTTGGCGCCGTACAGAAATAGAAAATGAGAGAAATAGTTATGATCAACCGTTTCAAAGTTCTTTTTTCCCTGGCGATTTATATTCTCTTCGCGGGGAGCGCTCTTGCCGCCGACAATGTTTTTATGTGGAAGGCTGTTTCCCCGAAGGGGGAGATCCACCTTCTCGGCTCCATCCACATGGGCGACGACAGCTTCTACCCGTTGGATTCCGCCATCGAGAAAGCTTTCGACCAAAGCTCCGCGCTGGCGGTGGAGGTGGATATCACGGACCAGGACCAGGCGGCTCTGCAGCAACTAATGATGCAAAAAGGTTTTTACGCTCCGGGCGACTCGCTGGACAAGCATATCTCCGTGGAAGCTCAAAGGGCTGTGACCAGCTATCTGGGCGGCGATGACCTGATGCTCCAGATGATCGGAAGGATGAAACCGTGGGCGGTGTACATGATCCTGGAAGATCTGGGGTTAAAAAAGCTGGGGTTGGACTCCAGCAAGGGGATAGACCAGCATTTTCTGAATAAAGCCCATGAAAACGGAAAGACGGTAGCCGAGCTGGAATCGATGGAGTTTCAGATGGACCTGATATCCAGCTTTGATGACCGCCTGCAGGAGAGCCTGATAATGACAGCCGTGACGGATATCGAAAAGCGCCGCGACGATGTGGCGTCCATAGTCTACGCATGGAAGAGTGGCAACGCGCCTCTGATGGAAAGCCTGGTGTTCAACTCGCTGAAAAAAAAACCGGAGCTTGCGCCGGTGTATGAAAAAATGTTTTCCCACCGCAACAAGGCCATGGCAAGCAACATCGTCCGGATGGCCGCCTCCGGCGATAAACTGTTTGTGGTGGTGGGCGCGGGCCACCTGGTGGGAGAGAAAGGGGTGGTGCGGCTGCTGGAGGAAAAGGGATTTACAGTCACCCAGGCCGCCTCGGCCAGATAGGCTGTAGGCATGGAGTACATCCACGGATACTCCAAAAGAGAGATACAGCGCCTGGTGGAGCAGTCCGCCATACTGGAGGAGCTTGTCCATTCCGGAACCAGCTACACCCCCGGTGAGCTGATACTGGAGGCCGGTTGCGGCGTGGGCGCCCAGACCGCCATCCTGCGTCGCCGCCATCCGGGTTGCGATTTAGTTTCCATGGACTTTTCCCTAGACTCCCTGGCCGCAGCGTCAGAATACACTGGGGAAGGGCCGTTTTTGCAAGCCGATCTGAAGTCGCCCCCCTTCAAGGATGAATCGTTCCACCACATATTCGTATGCTTCGTGCTGGAGCATATCGCAAATCCCGTCCAGGCTCTTGCAAGGCTGCGTCGCCTGTTAAAGCCGGGAGGTACCATCACCCTGATCGAAGGGGATCATCATGCCTGTGTCTGGTATCCCTGGAGCCAGGCTTCCGCCGCTGTGTGGAATGCCATGATAAAGGCTCAGCAGGACCTGGGACACGACCCGTTGATCGGTCGAGGGCTCCACTCTCTGTTAAGCCGCGCCGGGTTCGCCGTGGAGCTGTCTGAGCCGCGGACCATATACGCAGACGCGGGCCATCCGGAGCTTCTGGACGGAATGGTGAACAAGATCATAGTGCCGATGACCATGACCGCCAAAGAGAACGCCATCGCCGCAGGATATGTGGCGCCGGACGAATGGGAGAAGGGGATGGAGGGGCTGGAGCAAAGCGGGCGCCTGCCGGATGGATCGTTTTTCTACTCCTGGTTCAAGGCCGTGGGACGGAAGAC
>JAOUNV010000272.1 GCA_029880775.1 Nitrospinota bacterium
CGGCTTGCCCGGATTATCCGTGACCGCCGAGCTGACCGCGGCGCGCTTCTCCAGCTCAGATTCCTTCCCTTTTTCGTAATAGCGTTCCGCCTGAGTCTCCAGTTTTTTCTTCGACTCGGATTCGGAAAATACATTAACGGCGTTTTCCTTTGCGCGGGTCGGTTTTTGCTTATCCGGAGGGATGGCGGCCACATTCATGATGGGTGGAGAGGGCCTTTTGGGGGTGATCTCTGTTTTCGATTTTTCTTTCGAAGGCGCCGGCGGGCTCACCTTTTCTCTAGGGATCGAATCCTGGGGCGAGCGGTTGGTATCCCCCTTTTCCGGGTTATGGGCGGTGGCGTTCCACTTGGAGAGGATATCCGCTTCAGAGGGTACCTCCTCCCTGAGGGGCGCCGTGGTCTCCATTATCTTGCCGGAGTCGAGCGATTGGTCATAGATATCTGTAGCCCCCAAGAGCGTGACCCTGATGGGAGCGGGGGTGGCGTCGGCCTGGATGATGAAAAAGCCAGCCACCACGGAAATAACCATGTGGGCTGCTGCGGAGTATAACAGAAATTTTTTAAGGGGCCTGCTCATCCCCTCATTGTATCACGCCAGCCTATCGATGGAAAAGTGGCAGTCACCCAGCAAACCACCAAAGGAATAGAAAATGTTACTTGCCGTCCCGAAAAAGATGATAATATTCACCAGCGCTTGATATTTGCTATCGGTACACATTACGCGGGAGATTCTAGTGGGAAGGCGCCACGTTCTATCTCTGTTGGTCATCCTTTTCTTCCCCACTTTCGCGTCTTCCGCCCCGATCCTGAAGATCAATGATATCAACGACCATTACATGGTGGGGGCCTATGCGGATGTCATGGAGGATGCTCTCGGAACCCTCACCGCCAAGGACGCGCTGGCTCTTCCATACAGCGCCCATTTCACCTCGCTGGATTCGGATATAGCCAACCTCGGTTTTACCAATTCCACCGTATGGATTCGCGCGGAAGTGGTCAACGACACAGCGGCGCCTCAGCCAATGATCCTGCAGCAGATATCAAGCTGGATAGACCAATTGGATCTGACCGTGGTCAGGGCCGACGGCGCATTACAGACCAGGCACTCAGGGGAAATGTATCCCTTCTTTCACAGAGAGATCGCAAACCCCCGTTTTCTTTTCACCCTGAATCTGGAACCTGGCGAGAAAGCGCTGCTGCTTTTGCGGGTAAAGAGCGAAGACCCTATCCAGCTTCCCATAACATTGTGGAAAAAGAAGGCGTTCGACATCCACAATCTGGGATTCGCCATGTATTTCGGCGTGATATATGGTTGTCTGCTGGCGGTGCTGTTCTATAACTTCTTTCTCTTTTTCGCGCTAAAGGACAAGAACTACCTTTACTACGTGCTGTACATATCATCCCTGTTGTTCATGATATTCACCTACTCCGGTAGCTCATACCAGTATTTCTGGCCCGATAGCCCCAGGTTCCAGGCGCTGATTCTTTTCGCCACAGGGCACGCCTCCATGCTCTTGGCCATAGCCTTCGCCAAGCGGTTTCTTGGGACGAGGGAAACCTTGCCACGCACTCACACATTCCTCACATATTTCCAGGGTTTCGTTCTGTTGTCAGTGGTTTTAGGATTCGCCATGCAGAGCCAGTTCTTCATAAGCTTCAGCTGCACGGCCCTGGCGATGGTGTTTCCCCTGATGCAGGCCATCATCGGCGTGATGGCGTACAGGAACAACATTCGCGCCGCCAGGTTCTTCGTCGTGGCATGGTCCTTTTCCATGTTCGGTATACTCTTCACCATGGGTTCGGTCATGGGGCTGTATCCCTCCAGCATCGCTTCCCAGCGTTCCATGGAGATGGGGCTGGTGATCGACGCCATACTCCTTTCGTTCGCCTTGGCGGACAAGATCAAGATCCTGCGGATGGAAAAGGAAGACGCCGAGTGGGAAACCAGGCGCGCCTTGCTCGAATCTAAAACGCGGCTGGAGATGAAGGTGGAGGAGCGCACGGTGGAGCTGAAAAACGCAAAGGACTCCGCCGAGGCGGCCACTCTTCTAAAGGAAAAATTCCTGGCCCTCGTCTCCCACGACCTGCGGGCCCCGGTGGGCGCCATCCAGGGTTTTCAGAGCGCGTTGCTGGAAAACCCGAATTTCGAACCTGCCAAAAGGGATGACTTCATCCGCAGGTCCGCCAACGCGGCGGAGAGGATGCTGCGCATGATAGACCAACTTCTGAATATCACTCGCCTTAAGTCTGGCAGGCTGACCCCGGTCCTGACACTCTTCCCGGCCAGAGAAGCGGTGGAGGCGGCGGCGGCCAGCCTGGGGCGGCAGGCGATGGAAAAGAAAATAGAGTTCGTCAACGACACACCGAAGGATATGCAACTGCTGGCGGACCGGGATTTGGCGGAGGAGGTATTTTTAAACCTTATCTCCAACGCTATTAAATTCACTCATTCGGGAGGATGGGTGAAGGTGGGCATGGATGGCGCGCGGAAAAACACACTGGTCTTTTCCGACAACGGCAAAGGAGTGGAGGAAGGCCTGGTGGAAAACCTGTTCCGCCACGAGATCAAGACCTCCACCCACGGCACTGCGGGGGAAAAGGGCGCCGGGTTGGGGCTGCCATATTGCCATGAGATAATGGATGCTCATGGTGGCAACATATCATACCAGTCGGCCGATGGGGGTGGGAGCGAGATCCACGTCAACTTCCCCACAGCCCAGCAGGTGGCGCTGCTGGTGGACGACCAGAAAATCCAAAGAGAAATGATCAAGGAGACCATCCTGCAGGCGGTCAGCATACCCATTATTGAAGCGGAGGATGGCGCGGCCGCCCTGGCGATATTGAAAATCGCCAGGCCCACCGTCGTCATCACAGATGTGGTGATGCCTGTAATGGATGGAATGGAGCTTTTGGCTCAAATAAAAGGCGACTCGGCGACCAGGGATATCCCAGTGATCGTGGCCACATCCGGCTATGGCGATGCGGAAAAGGATCAGGATCTGGAGCATAAGGCTTTAGGGTTGGGCGCTCTCTGCCTTTTAGCAAAGCCGGTGGATCCGGAACAGCTGATCGCAAGCCTGACGCCGTTGCTACAGCAGGAGTGACCTTTCCTCATGGCCTCACTTCTCCGGCCTGCGCCACCACTCCTGCTCCCGGCCATCGCGGATAGACTCCAATATCTTAAGGTAGCTTTGGTACCGCTCGGCGGATAGCCTGTCCTCTTCCACGGCGGCCTTCACGGCGCAAACCGGCTCCGATTCGTGCATGCAATCGCGGAACTTGCACCCACCCACCAAGCCCTCCAACCCAGGGAAATGCCGAGCCAGATCCTCCGGCTCCAGCCCTGTGGGGGCGAACTGGCGGATGCCGGGGGAATCTATCACAGCTCCGCCATCGGGCAAAGGAACCGTCAAGGACATGGAGGTGGTGTGTTTCCCCTTGCCTGTGGCCAGGCTCAGGCCGCCGGTCTTCCGGTTCATATTTGGGATCAGCCGGTTCAGGATAGATGTTTTTCCCACGCCAGACTGCCCCGCCATGATAGACAGCTTTCCATCCAGCGCCGCAGCCAGCTTCTCCATCCCCTGGCCGGAAACCGCGGATAGAGCGATCACATCAAAACCGTGGTAAGTATATTCACCCAGGGCTTCGATATCATTTTCCGCGCCTGGCAGGTCTGTCTTGTTCAGCGCGATCAGCGAAGAGACTCCGGCATGGGCGGCGGCCACCAGGAACCTGTCGATCAGCGGTTTTTTAAACATTTCACCACAAGCGGTGACGATCACCATCAGGTCCATGTTCGCCGCCAGCACATCCTCGCCCCCTCCCGGGCTTTTGCGGGAAAGCTGGCTTTCGCGGGGCAACAGCTTGCGCGGACGACCCTTCTCGAACAGTATCACGTCCCCCACCACCCACTCCTGGCGGTGAGGCCTTTTACAT
>JAOUNV010000273.1 GCA_029880775.1 Nitrospinota bacterium
CTACCTTCTTTGTGTATATTATTATGTATAGCCGCACAATATCGTCGGTTGTAATCCTAAGGAAGGGGTTCCGTTATGAAACATTCCACCAGGGGTCTGCTTATTGTCATATTATGTTCCGCCATAACACTGCTGACCGCGCCAGGAGGAGCTGCGGCAAAAACAAATCCACCGGCTGAACCAAAGCCGACCTGCAAAGCGCCAAAAATAATCCTGATTGACCGAGGGGAAAACAACGCCACTTTCTCAGTGTCTGCGGCGGATGATAAGCAGAAGGGGAAGTACACGATTACCGCCAGATATATGCCATCAGGCGATATAGTATTATTCCCTGCGGATACCCAGCAAATCGACAAATATGGCAAGGTGTTCTATTTCCCTGTAAACGGGGAGGCCTTGGCAGGGTCTGACGAAAAAATCATTGTGGAGTATAAAAGACCGGGCGCCACCTGCGCCGGAGAAAAGAAAGGGTACACAGAACTAAGCCTTTATACAAAACACACCCTCAGGTTTGATTTTGGCGCCGTTATGGATCTCGACTCCAAGGGGGCATTCAATAACAAGCCGCAACTTGCCTTCTCGTCCAGATCCTTAATGCACCCAACGATAATTTTCTGGTCCATGAACATGCTGGCGGGATTTGATATTCGCTATATATACTATTCGGAAGGAACAGGCGGAACCCCATCGCCAGGAGGCGCCACGGACCCAACCCCCACAGGACGTCTGGGCTTCGACGCGCAGAACGCCACGGACTCCACCAGCCCTGCGCCGCCCGACTCCTTAAACCAAAGCGGGGGCAGGTTCGAGTTCAGCTGGTTTATAGCTCCCACTTTCGGCTCGGACGATTACGCCATTCCGCTGGGAATGAATTTTGTCTCGGAGCCTGACAAGACCGATGGAAACGGGGTGCAATCGGTGAGCAATTGGTTCGCCGCCTTTCGGTTCCGGGTGGATCGGTATGGCTCACTGGGGGGAATTTCCATGAAAAACGCCAACGCGTGGGTTCAGGGAGGATACAAGTTTGGCAATATCCAGTGGGACAAGCCATGGGAAATGACGGCGGAAAAAGTGTTTCTGGAAGCGGAGATGGACGCTTATGGCGGGGAATCGTCGAAATTGCGATTGCGCCTGCTGGCGGAAGTTCCGATCAATGACACCAAGGATAACAGTTGTGATTGCCCCACCAACGACACCCGCGTGATGGTCAGTTTCCTCTGGAGTTTCGACCCTCTTGCCTCCGGGATGTTCCCAAGATAATTAGCAATGTCATGTGGACCGGCGATCGAGCTTAGCCGTCGGTTCCACTTTCATCCTGGCCCTTATCAACAGTCATCCAGGCCTTGCAAGGGTTCCTATCCCTCGGCCATCCAATAAAAAAAAATGAAAATAAACCCATATCCGGATTAGACTAAAGAATTGCGAATATAGACAATTAAGGACTCATAAAGGCTGACCATGGCACTTGTTGTTCAGAAGTACGGCGGCACCTCCGTGGCCAACGAGGACCGCATCCGCCACGTGGCCCAAAAAGTGGCCCTGGCCTGCAAGGAGGGAGACAAAATAATCGTGGTGATCTCCGCCATGGCGGGGGAAACCGACCGGCTGATAGTCCTGGCCAACAAACTCTCCGACAACCCGCGAGAACGGGAGATGGATCTTCTGATGAGCTCCGGCGAGCGGGTATCCGCCGCCCTTTTGGCCATAACTTTAAACGGCATGGGAGTCCCCGCCATATCGTTCACCGGTCGCCAGATCGGGATGGTAACAGACTCCATTCACATGAAGGCCCGGATCCGCAAGATCACCGGGGAGAAGATCCGCGCCGCCCTGGATGAAGGGAAGGTGGCGGTGGTGGCCGGGTTCCAGGGGGTGGACGAGGCCACGGGAAACGTCACTACCTTGGGGCGGGGAGGATCGGATACTTCCGCGGTGGCCATAGCCGTGGCGGTGAAGGCGGACAGGTGCGAGATATACACCGACGTGGATGGCGTATACACCACAGACCCGAACGTGGTGGCCAGCGCCCGCAGGATAGACGCTATCTCTTTTGACGAAATGCTGGAGATGGCAAGCCTGGGCGCCAAGGTTTTGCAGGTGCGCTCTGTGGAGTTTGGAAAAAAATACAACATGCCCATATATGTGAAGTCCACGTTCCAGGATGTGGGCGGGACTTTAGTTACACAGGAGAATAGCGAAATGGAAGAAGTGGTGGTATCGGCGGTGGCGTTCGCGCGGGATCAGGCGAAGATCACGATGCTGGGTATTCCGGACAAGCCGGGAATCGCATCAAAAATATTCGGGGCCGTGGCCACCAAACAGATAAACGTGGATATGATCATACAGAACGTGTCCGACCAGGGGCTCACAGATATGTCGTTCACCGTGCCGAAGAACGAGTCGCGGCAAACCATTAACGCGCTGCGCCCGGCGGCGGCCGATATCGGCGCCCGCGACATCACCTCCGACGAGAACATCGGCAAGGTGTCGATCATCGGCGTGGGGATGCGCAGCCACACCGGCGTGGCAGCCAAGGCTTTCGAGGCGCTGGCCGCGGCGGGGATAAACATAATGATGATCTCCACTTCGGAGATAAAGGTCTCCTGCGTGGTGGCCGGTGACGAGATTGACAGGGCGGTGCGTGTATTGCACGACGCCTTCGAGCTGGCCCTGCCGCCGGACCAGCGAAAATTCAAGGATGAGAGTTGATCATGGCAAAAGAAGAAAAAATAATCGTATATGACTCCACGTTACGCGATGGAACCCAAGCCGAGGAGGTGAGCTTTTCCCTGGACGACAAGCTGCGGATCGCCGAGGCCCTGGACGACTTCGGCATCCACTACATAGAGGGGGGCTGGCCCGGCTCCAATCCCAGGGATAAGGAGTTTTTCCAGCAGGTGGGTAAGCTGCAATTAAAAACCGCCAAAATAACAGCCTTCGGCTCCACACATCACCATAAGAGCAAGCCGGCCAATGACCAAAACTTGAAGCTGTTACTGGAAGCCAAAACTCCTTGTGTCACAGTGTTCGGCAAGTGCTGGGAAATGCATACTAAAGTGGCGTTGAGAATATCGAAGGAGCGCAACCTGGAGCTGATCCACGATACCATCGCATACCTGACAAAGCGGGTGGACGAGGTGATGTTCGACGCGGAGCACTTTTTCGACGGATACAAGGCCGATCCGGAATACGCCATGAAGGCCCTGGAAGCGGCCCATCAGGCCGGCGCCTCCTGGCTAGTCCTTTGCGAAACCAATGGGGGCTTGTTGCCCACGGAAGTGGAGCGGACAATGGCCGACGTGATAGAAAAGTTGCCGGACGCCAGATACGGCATCCACTGCCACAACGATTCGGAGACCGGCGTGGCAAATACCCTGGCTGCGGTCGGGCGCGGCGCCCGCCAGGTGCAGGGAACCATCAATGGCATCGGAGAGCGTTGCGGCAACGCAAACCTATGCTCCATAATCCCGAACCTGCAGCTGAAGCAGGGATACAAGGCGGTCGCTCCGGCGAAAATGAAAAAGCTTCTGGAGCTGTCCCACCTGGTGTATGAGCTGGCCAACATGAGCCTGCGGCCCCACCAGCCATATGTGGGCCGCTCGGCGTTTGCCCACAAGGGTGGCATCCACGTCTCCGCCGTCAGCCGGAACCCGGCCACCTACGAGCATGTGGAGCCGGAAAGCGTGGGGAACCGCCGCCGGGTGCTGATATCCGACCTTTCCGGCAAGTCGAATGTTTTGTGGAAAGCGTCAGAGTTCGGGATAGATCTGGACCCGAAGGATCCAGCCACGGTGACAATCCTGGAGCAGCTGAAAAACATGGAGGCGGGGGGCTTTTTATTCGAAGGCGCCGAGGCTTCCTTCGAGCTGCTGATCCGCAAAGCCACAGGCAAATGGAAGAGGAAGTTCGAGGTGGTGCGCGCCAGGGTGAT